>WOYJ01000171.1 GCA_011620845.1 Methanobacteriaceae archaeon | reverse complement strand
ATAGTCTTTATTTAATATGAAGGGTTTACAGGCAATAAAAAAAGTCATCTATAAATTTTTGCCACTAAAATCTAATAAAAATAGTAACAACATATCTAATGGGGAGTTTAGTGCAACATCTTAATAATAAAATTGTCTTAAAATAATCCATAATTTGTCACAAAAAATAAAAATGTTTATTCACCGCTTACCCCACAACCTGTCCACGGAAGCGCCTAAAGTTTTAATTACAGTATTGGACAGACTGCCCTCAGAACCTTCTTCCTTTTCAACTTCGTCTTCCTGTTTTGCACTGCCTTTGATGAAGTAGTCCAGCCAGTCGGCTAACTCGTAGTCCTTCAGGTTCTCGAAAAATTCCCACGCGTATCCCTCGTGTTCACTGCTGATTTTCAGCTCGCCACCCACGATCTTACCGGACATGATGATGTGGACTGCTCTGATCAAGGGTAGATTCTGCTGGGAAGCACCAATTACGGTATCCAGACTAATTGTCAGGCCGGTCTCCTCTTCAACTTCTCTTATAAGGGCTTGATCGAAGGGTTCTCCCTGGTCAACCTTTCCCCCTGGAAGCTCCCATTTACCAGGATTGGTCTTGGAATTCACAGACCTCTTTAAGATGAGTATTTTGTCGTTATCATTGATGATTATGGCCCGCACTGCCAGGCCGAAAACATATTCTATCAACTTATTTACCTGTCCAGTTTGAAATATGATATTCTTCAATTCTTATTTAATTTTTATTCTCCCATGATAGTTATAGTTATTCTCCTGTTTCGTGGGCCGTCCATATCCAGGAAGAAAACACTCTGCCAGGTCCCCAGATCCATGGAGCCGTTTTCAAAGGGAATTGTTTCGTTGTTGCCTATGATGAACGAGCGCAGGTGGGAATCGGCGTTATTATCGATCCGGTCGTGTTTGTAATTATTTCCGGTAGGGATGAGTGATTCTATCAGGTTCTGGTAGTCTTCAAGTAGTCCTGATTCATTTTCATTTATGAAAATGGCTGAGGTGGAGTGTTTGCTGTAAATATTCACCAGACCCTTTCTTAAACCGCTTTCTGCCAGTGCAGCCTCGATGTTACGGGTGATGTCTATTATCTGCACCCTTTTAGATGTTTCAAGTTCTAATATTTCCGTTAAAATTTGCATATAACCCCCTTCCATTATAGTGTATACTATTGTTTTAAAAAAGGAAGGATTTATAATTTGATGAAAGTTAATCGAAAAAGGAGGAATTGCTGCAAAAATAAAGAAGAAATTTAAAATAAACTGAGTTATAACTGTGACTCTATCTCGTTTTCATCCGTTATCCTCTCACAGTAATAGCATCTGAGGATAACTGGCCCCTTACTGATAGTATAAAAGCAGGTGGTAACTGGTTCTTCGGTGTTGGTGATGCAGTTGGGGTTCTGGCACTTAAGGATGTCCTTGATCTCATCGAGAAGGTTGACCTTACCCTTATCTACGATTTCATAGTCCCTTATTATGTTTATGGTTGCCTTAGGGGCGATGAGGGCGATCTGATCCAGTTCCTTTGGTTCCAGTTCCCTTCCTTCGATTTTCACTATGTCTTTACTCCCCATCTGGGAGGATTTCACGTTCATGGCGATGGTCACCGCTGTTTCCTGGCTGGGCAGGCCCAGGATCTTAAGGACACTGAGGGCTTTGTTTGCTTTGATATGGTCTATTACCGTCCCATTTTTAATGGGTTTAACTTTCAGTTCCTTTGGTGCTTTCATCCTTCTAAACCCGTCCCTTTTAGTGATTACATCTTTTTACCCTTTTTTGAATAATATATAAGGTAAATAATAAAAATTACTATTTGCCTCCGTACATCATCTCCATGAATTTGGCGTACACTGGCCTGGTGACGAATATACCCACCAGTATGCCTATGATGGTGGTGATGGCGAAACCAGTAAGTACACCTATACCGGTAGCTCCCCTGGTAAATCCGACGTATGCTACGGGTAACATGGCCGCGATGAGGGTTGCTGCAGCCGCATATATTATGAAAAATGCGCTCCTTATCCTTACCCTGAACCCGGTGAACCTCTTGGTGACCTTAGATTTCCTGGTACCGGTTTTTGCTTGCTTACCTTTCTTACCTTTTTTGGCCTTCTTGGGTTTCTTAGTTTTCCGGGAGGTGGATTCTTTGTCCTGGTCTTTGCCCTTCAAGATCTCATCGGTGATGATGATCTGGTCGTCAACTCCTGTTCCAATTGCGGCTATTATACCGGCTATAGCGGCCAGGTCTATGTTTTGACGTATTATAGAGACAATTCCCAGGATCAGTATCAGTTCAGCAACACTGGTAAATATTATGGGGAAAACCAGCTTAGGATCACGATATTTAAGGAATATGATGATTGATATCACGATCAGGGCTAACCCACCAGCTATTAAGGCTCCAGTTTTAAACTGTTCACCCAAGTTCGCCGATACAGTGCTAATACCAGTTATACTTACCGATACCGGCAGTGAACCTGACTGCAGGATGGTCTGGATATTCTTGGCCTGGTCCTGGGCCTCGGTAGATGAATTCTCCGTACCAGATACTTCTACATCTGTGGAAGCCACTCCATTGGCCAGTCCCTCATCTAACTGTGGCGAAGACACTAACTGACCATCAAGGTACATGTCCACAGGTTGTCCAGCCTTACCCTGGGCAAGTTGGGCGAATTTATTGGCGGCTTCAGGGGTTATGGTGAAAGGAACGTGCCAGTTGTTTCCTTCTATTATGTATGCTTTCACTGTTGTAATATCTGAGCCCACCAGGACTGTTTCATTACCTATCTTGGCCTCGAATTTACCCGGCGTACCCACCAGGTCAGTTACTTCATCTGGACGGACACCGGCTATATCCACGATAACGTCCTGATCACCACTGGCCCTTACCTGGACATCCTTGACACCGAAGGCGTTCAGACGCTTCTCCAAGACACTGGTTACAGTATTCATGGTGCCGGCATCCACTGGTTTTTCCAGGTGGATCTCTATCTGTGACCCTCCCTGAAGGTCAAGGCCCTGTGGCACTCCTAAAATAGTGATGGCGGCCAGGCTACCAATTAGTAAAACGATGAGTAATATAACTCGATAGTCTTTGAAAAATTCTGTTATTGATTCTTTCATCTTCTAGCCTCCATGTACAATCTTAAAACTCCAAGGTTCATCAGCCAGGTGGCCAGTACATCCGCTACCAGTCCGATGATGAGCACCGAAGCTATCTGACTTAGAGTGTTTGCAAAGGGCATGAAAAAAATCACCGCTAGATACAGGGTGACCATGGAAGCTATGGCCGCTGCGGCCATGGTGAAACCGGTTTTCATGGCGTTAATAGCCCTTTCATTTATGGTTCCTTCCCTGCGTCTCAATACCCGTGTGGTTAACAGGATATCTGTATCCACACTGTAACCGATAAGCATCAAAATCGCACCTACCGATGCCACAGATAAGGGTATTCCAAAGAGTGACATACCACCCAGGGCAATTATGATATCGGAAGCTGCCGCGAGTATTACGGCTATGGAAGGTACGAGGTTTCTAAATATGATGAATACCGTGATAGCCATAAACAGGAAAGCAAAGGCTATGGCATAATAAACCTGTGTCACAGCCCGTTCACTTAAAAGCGCTCCAACTGATTGGAGGCTTTCAATGGTTCCAACACCGGCAAGTGTATTTGTTAATTTAATCGCATCCGTGTCTCCAGCAATCTCCACCGAGGCCTTTTTGTTGACGATGGAGGTTACCTCCACCTGGTTGTTGCCAATTCCACTAGAAATTATGCTCTGGAGCTCCTGTGGACTGGTGTCCTGCTGGAGTTCTATAACTACATTTGTACCACCTTTAAGGTCTATACCCTGAGTTAGACCGTTGGTGGCAAGTAAAGCCAGAGCAATCACTGTAATTATTACTGGGATTGCTATTAATGGCTTATATGAACTTAAAAATTTATCTACGTAGGACATTGAATCACCTAAATTTTCATAATTTCTTTAAAATAATTCACATGGTAGTGTGAATTATTTGGTAAGTTTGAATATATTTTTGGTAAGTTTGAATACATCAATGAATCTATTCCTTTTTCTTTTTGGTAAGTTTGAATACATCAATGAATTTCTTCCTTTTTCCATCTTCAACTTTTCCTTAATATATATTGTTG
>WOYJ01000116.1 GCA_011620845.1 Methanobacteriaceae archaeon | reverse complement strand
AACTATACAACTCACTTAAGAAACGATTACTCAAAAAAATAGAAAATTGGAAACACTATAAACCCATACGCGGCAAAATCGAAGACTTTTTTAAAATTTTATGCAAATGGGACTAAACATGAAAAAATACACAAATACACACCAATATCAGCAAAAAAACTACCATATTAACCGTATTTCTAGCAGAACTCATCACAACGCAAGGTTACAACACAAAAACAGCCCTAAAAACTTTCAGAGTCCTAAAAAAACCTAAGACCCTAAAGAATAAAGTGATTTATGGGGCTCAATTCTAAAGGCAAGTCATACCCGTTGGAAGGAGTAGAAAATGTTGGAGTTGAGCTCATTTTAAGGAACTACTGGTGAGATTAAATTGACTGAATAATATGGAAATAATAAAAAAATAGAAATTTTAATGGATCCCAAAAAAAAAGCTATTTTATGACCATCAAAACATCACCGGCATCAACGGTGTCTCCCTCATCCACGTAGATCTGTTCTACCGTCCCGGACTGTGAGGCGTAGACATCGTTTTCCATCTTCATTGCTTCCAGTACGGCCACCACGTCGCCTTCATTTACTTGGTCTCCCCGGTTTACCTTAAGCTTCAGGATCATGCCCTGCATGGTGGTGTTAACCGCTCCTTCCACGTTCCCCCGGGGTACTTTACCCTGAGTGGGTTCTATTTCCATGTAACCCACCGGTGTGATTTTGACATCGAAGACTTCCCCATCCACATCAACTGAGTACTCGGTGGGCAGTCCAGCGGGTTCTTCCTTACTTGAAGCTTCTTCTGGTGGTTTTAACTCTTCTTCTTCGATTTCACCACGGAGGAATTTCACTGCAACCTGAGGGTACAGGGCGTAGGTTAAAACGTCTTCTTCCTTTTTAACTATGCCTCTTTCTTCTGCTTCCCTGCGGCACTGTTCCAGCTGGGGTTCCAGTAGATCGGCGGGCCTTACTGTTATCCGCTCTTCATCCCCTATGATCTTATGGGCTACTTCTTCGTTGATGGGGGCGGGTGGTCTGCCGTAGAACCCTTTGATGTAATCTTTAACTTCCTTGGTCACGTTCCCGTATCTTTCACCATTCATGACGTTCATTACAGCCTGTATCCCCACGATCTGGCTGGTTGGAGTTACCAGTGGAGGGTATCCCAGGTCTTTCCGGACTCGGGGGACCTCCTTAAGCACGTCTTCATAACGGTCCAGGGCATTCTGGTTTTTAAGCTGTGATACGAAGTTGGAGAGCATACCACCAGGTATCTGGTAGATTAAAACATCGGTGTCTATCTTTTCAGAGATGGGGTCGATGAGGCTGCTGTACTTTTTACGTATCTCCTCGAAGTATTCCTTGATCTCTTTTAGGAGCTTCAAATCCAGTCCAGTATCATAGGGAGTGTTTTGTAGCGCAGCCACTATACTCTCGGTTGGTGGCTGTGACGCTCCCCAGGAAAGGGGTGATATTGCAGTGTCCAGAAGGTCAACTCCCGCCTCACAGGCAGTGTAATAACTCATGGGAGTCATACCACTGGTACAGTGACAGTGTAAGTTAACCATGAGATTGGTTTCTTCTTTAAGGGCCTTGATTAAGTCGTAAGTGTCATATGGTGATATGAGTCCGGCCATATCCTTCACAGCCACCGAATCGCATCCTAATTCCTCTAATTCCTGTGCGAATTCCACGTAACTTTTTAAGGAATGATAAGGACTTACTGTGTAACTGATGGTTGCCTGAACATGTGCATCCTGTTCCTTAGCCACTTTTATGGCCATTTTCATGTTTCGGATGTCGTTCAGGGCATCGAATATCCGGAATACATCTATACCATTTTCATAGGATTTTTCCACGAATTTACGGACTATATCATCGGGGTAATGCTTGTACCCCACCAGGTTCTGGCCGCGGAGAAGCATCTGTAAGGGGGTCCTGGTTACGATCTCTTTAAGCTGCCTCAGGCGTTCCCAGGGGTCTTCGTTGAGATATCGGATGCAGGTATCGAAGGTGGCACCGCCCCAGGACTCCAGGGAGAAATAACCCACTTTATCCATTTCCTCGGCTATGGGTAACATATCTCTGGTTCGCATTCTGGTTGCCATCAGTGACTGGTGGGCATCCCGGAATGCTGTTTCTACGATCTTTATTTTTTTCATGGGTGACCCTCAATTGGAATCGATTCACTATATACCTAATTACAAGTTGTATGAAAAAATTAGTTCCCTTATATACATAGTCGTAAGTTGCATATATATTATGATATGATTATGTGAAAAAAATTGGTCTGATTCGCGCAAAAATAGCATGAAATTCACATACCGAATAAAGAATATTAGTAAAAACAGTGTTTAATCCATTACCTGACACGCTATATAGTCCTGGTTTTCATATACCACCTTAACAAAGTCAGGGAGAAGTTCGGGGAGACTCTCTGAGATCGGTTTGTTGAAATACACCAGTGGATAGAACTCTGATTTGACATTGATGAGCTTCAACGTTTCATTATGGGAGTTAAAACTCAGTCTTTTATCCAGTACCATGTATCCTATCTTCGCTTCTTTCAGGGCCGACTGGGACATGTCTTTGTTGAAATCTTCGAAGCCGTAGTGAATGGGCATACCGGACACGGTGGCCAGGAATGTACCGGTGAAGAGGTTGTTGGTAAGTATGGACTTATTTTTATCCCCGTTGGTGTTGAACCAGTTTGCCAAGTCCACCATTGACTGTGAGGGAGGGGCTATGTCGAGTGTACTGTACTCGTTTTTCACCTGGAAGGTGCCGAAGTCGGGGTTTTCCACGGTTAAAACTCCACTTAAAATGGCCAGGCTAAACACGGCTACCAGTAAACTTGCCCGGAATTTATCTGATGATAAACGCTTACTGGCCTTCAATCTTTCATAGATTTGGCTTAATCCAAAACCGCCTATTATGGAGAGTGGTATGAGTAGATATACCAGTAATCGATAGGATATGATGTTTATACCAAATATGTAGGCGATGCTTAAAAGGAACATCAACAGAATCCAGATGAGGATGAACAGGTCCTTTTTAGGTAATTTATCCATTGTTTTTTTGCGTATTTTATTTAAGGAGAAGATTATGCCTACAAAAGCAAATATCAGCACCATGATGCCGAGATTGAGGTATCCATCCAAACTTAAGGGCCGGTTATATGCTATGGAGGTGGCTATCCCCGTGGCAACCGAGATGCCCTCGTTTAAAAGGGAGTATAATATGTCCGGCTGGAATGTCAGCAGATATAACAGCCCCACCACCACCAGGCAGGCCGGTATAAGTAGGAAGGCACCGTAGATCTTGAAGATACGGAGATTATGGTAGACTATTAATTCTACCAGGCTGAATATGGTTATAATTAGAAATAGGATGAAACTGGCGGGTATATGGGTTGAGATAATAACTACGAATAGTATTCCCGAGAAAAATGCATATTTAAGCAGATTTTCCCTGATGGACCGGTAGTAGAGGTAGACCGATAGGGGTAGGAATATTAAGGCCAGATTCTCAGGGATGGGGAGCATGATACGGCCTAAAAGGAAACTGGAAAGGACTAAGAACCCCGCGGAGATACCGGCGATTGTTCCGTAGAATTTCCGGGCAACATAGCTTACTGAGGTGACTATGAACATGGCCAGGATGGGCTGTAAGGCCCGTGCGATCTGGAAGTAGTCAACCTTGGTGATCATGCCCAGTGCAGCAAGCAGGAAATGGAACAGGGGAGGGTATCCTATTTTCTGGCCGAATGGCGCGTTTAAGAGGGGATCAGTTAATATCAATCCGTATTTGGTGTACACCATGGTGTACTGTACGTGGATGATGATGTCCCAGCTTAATGGCCATTGAAATTTCAAGGTGGGGATCAGCGCTATTAGAAAGGCGATTATAGCGGGTATGATCCATACGTGCCACTTTTGAAGTTTTTCCTGGTTCATTTATATCACGTCTAAGTTATGTAGCCGGTCACCAATACATTAAAATTATATATCGGTTGGTTAAATGCTTAAAATTATGGGGGTTCATTCTATTGGTAAAAGTTCTTATACCGAAGAATTCCTTTTCTATCTTATATTATCCGATCAACTAAAAAACTGAGTGAGATTCTAAAATGGTAAAAAAAATAGCAATTTACGGTAAAGGTGGAATTGGATAACCCGGAAAAAGGGAGGAAATTGCCCATGCCTAAAATTGGTC
>WOYJ01000102.1 GCA_011620845.1 Methanobacteriaceae archaeon | reverse complement strand
TAAATTTTTAATTATCCAGTAGGGTATAAAATAGTCTGGAAGAATTATATATTATGAGATGAAAATCTTCTAAAAGCCCCATAGAAAACTTTAAGTTAGATAAAATCTGATGTCATATAAGCCACGCCGGGGTGGCTCAGCTGGTTAGAGCGCACGGCTCATAGGGTATTAAGCAAGTGCTCTGACTTATATCTGGGATACCGTGAGGTCGCGGGTTCGAATCCCGCCCCCGGCATTTATCTCTTTTTTTAATGTTTTAACAGAGCTGCTTGAAAATCTGTTCCTACTTCCACCATGAAATAAAGTACTTTTAAATACTTGATTTTTTTTATATTGAAATTAAGCAAGTAGATGGGGATTTCATCATGGAAGACATTTATGAACGTTCTATTCAAGGAGAGATCACCAGAGAAGACGCCATAAAACTGGTAAATTCGAACCCTTTCAAGCTATTCGATGTAGCAGATCAGTTACGTAAGGATATAGTGGGTGAAGAAGTCACCTTCGTGGTCAACAGGAACATAGATATCACAGACGAGTGCATGATCAGATGTGGTTTCTGCTCTTTCAGAAACAGTATCGGTTATCATATGACCACGGAAGAAATACTCTCCAGTGTCAAAGAAGCGGTGGACGTAAATGCCGCTGAAATATGCATATTTGGTGGTGTAACCCCTGAAATGACTGTTGAATATTATTGTAATATTTTAGGTGCTATTAAATCTAATTATGACATTGAAATTCACGGATTATCCCCAGTGGAAGTTTTCCATGCTGCCAGGTTGTCTGGAGTATCCACAATAGATGCTTTAAGCTATTTTAAAGAGGCCGGGTTGGATACCTTGACCGGGGCATCGGCGGAAATCCTGGTAGACTCTGTCAGGGCCAAGATATGTCCCAATAAAGTTTCCACTGCAGATTGGGTGAGGATTATAAAGGAAGCCCATGGAGTAGGGATCCCTACAACCGCCACCATTATGTACGGCACTGTAGAAACCTGGAAGGATCGTATCGACCATCTCCTGATACTGCGGGACATTCAGCGCGAAACCCATGGGTTTACAGAACTGGTTCCCATGACTTTTTTAAATCAAAACAACGTTTTAGGTGCCGAATTATCTCCTTCCAGTGGTATGGACGATTTAAAGATACATGCCATCGCCCGAATCATCCTCGGCAAGGAATTGCCCAATATTCAGGCTTCCTGGATAAAATTAGGCACTAAACTGGCGCAGATAGCCCTGTGTTGCGGTGCTAACGACCTGGGAGGTACCATGATGGAAGACAAGATATCCATAGCGGCGGGAGCGTCTTACGGTGAACATTTACCCCGTGAAGAGATGGGTAGAATTATAAAAGAGATAGGCCGTGTCCCTATAGAGCGTAACACTCTTTACGAGCGGGTTTGAAGATTTTAAGTACCTAATATCATCTAAAATTAATTTTTTGTCATTTTTCAAAGTTATTAAATTTATTTCTAATGAAACTCAGTACATTCTAATAGCCTTCTCTGAGTTTTGGCTTAATGAACTTTCCTTAACAATTTTATCATTACCATTATGAAAATGGTCTGGAAATGTGTTTAATTCCATGATCAGGAGCGTTATCCCATCTATGTAACAAGCCCCTTTGAGCTCTATGCTCCCAATGATACAAATAATCTCCATCACTAGAAAGCGAGACATCTAAAAAGCTTTCATCAAAGAAATATATTCTTAATTTATTAGGAAAAAAAGTCTTTCCACCAATAAATCTGGTTGAAGTAATGATATCATCAAATTCATCTTCAGAGTGGAAATAAGCTTAAATATAGTTAATACAAGGAATCACCGGATATCGTTCAGTTTCTCCTTAAGATCGTTGATGTACTCTTCCTTGTTTTTCCAGACGATGTAATCTTCCCAAGCAGGGTGACTCTCTATTTCTTTGTCCTTTATTCTGTTATATAGCTCTCTCTTGGTAATTACATCATACCTCTCACGTATATCTGCCAATTCTGATTCTGTTAATCTGATCTCTTTTTCTATGTAGGCAAGCATCCCTTTGGTTATAAGCTCCTCTTTAGGAATATTTATAATCTTACCAACCTCAGTAACTACATCCATGATTCTTCGCTCCTTGAATCCAGAATTTATTAAATATACGGACATATGGAATATTTAGTTATCAATCTAATTAATAATTTAGCATCCATACATCCTAATATCAAAGTTCTTGAATTGGCCTTCTAATCTCATCCAAATCAATTATATCCTGAAATTCGATTAAAATCCATCAATAACCATACCCACCTCTCTAGATGGTAAATGTATATCATTCACTGTCTTAAAGTCCTTTTCAACAGATACTTGTTTCTTATCTGGAAAAGCAAATTGAGCATGTATAGCAATCAAATCTTCATCTACGGAAATGTCCACCTTTACATTAAAATCTTTTTTTTAAAGAATTTTTACTTAAATTAAGAGCTTTGGAAGCATCTAATATCTCAACTGCTACTGGAATGCAGTTTTCATCGAAGTCGAGTATCACATTTCCTATACCAATGGATTCCCCATAATTGTAATCATCCTCAATACTGAACCATGAAAAACATCAGATTCAAGATAATCTTTTCTTAGTTGGAATTGATTTTTCATTTCAACGCACCCTACGCTCTATCTCTTCTTTACGCTCTATCTCTTCTTCATATGTGGTTACTACGATAATAAATTTTGCCAGATCATGAAAAATATCGACAACTATAATTAAATCATATTTATGGTGCTTTTCTGGATGTGGATAATAAAGTCTAAATCTATATGATCTTTGTTTTAGTATTCCCAACAGTTTTTCACTTATAAGGCAATGATAAATCCATTTAGCTTTAATTTGTCGCTTTTTCATCCTATCAGTTGAATGAGATTTTAAATCGATATCATCCCTTGCTAAATTTTCCAAAAAATCCTTTTATTAGAATTTCATTCATAATTATTATTACTAATATTAATATAATTAATATTTTTCCATGTTCAAACTGAAGTAAGACATACACTTAAAGTGTAAAATATTTCTCATTAAAGGAATTACCTTTTTTCTGTTAATAACTTTTTAACATCATTTATTAAAAAAGCAATTTAGGAAAAAATTATAGTTAAAAGAATACATAATATACATAATTTATAAGTTCTAAATGCCGATTATTCGCTATTTTAAATTCGATTACGGTGTTTTGGTGAGGTTAATTTAGAGATGATAATCCCCAACTACAACATAATTGAAAGGATAGCTGAAAGCCCCCAGGCAACTGTTTACAAGGCCTATCATAAAGAGAATCCCCAGCAACTACTGGTGCTTAAGGTTCTAAATGAGAACTATTTATCCCCCTATAAAAAAACCCAGATCACGCAGAAAATTGAACAACTCCGTGTTTTAAACGATTCTGAGGTAATCACGCCTATAAATTTCAACAGTAAGGATGGAACCTGTTACATAATCCAGAATTACTTCCATGGGACATCTCTTAACAGGATAATGGCAGAAAATGACAGGATTTCCCTGAAAGATTTTTTCACCATGAGTATTGGGCTGGCCCGTGTTTTAGATAAGGTCCATGACACCGGAATAATCCACGGAGGTATCAAACCCCACAACATACTGGTGGATGATAAACTCAACATCCGTCTGATAGACTTCATAACGGCCATCGATGTGAGGGATGTAAGCCATTTCATTTATGACCGCTCTTTTATAAGAGAAACCCTTGCCTACACATCCCCTGAACAAACAGGGCGAATCAACCACCAGGTGAGTTTCTCATCAGACCTGTATTCCCTGGGAATAGTGTTCTATGAAATGCTCACCGGCGAACTCCCCTTCTCATCCCCGGACCCCTTGGAACTGATACACTTCCACCTTGCCCAGGAAGCACCCAAGGTCCATGAGCTTGATCCAGATATCCCCCTCACCCTCAGCAAGATCTTTTCAAAATTAATGCTTAAAGAACCTGAAAAACGCTACCAGAGCAGTAAAGGACTTCTAGCAGATTTAACCAGGTGCCAGGAGGAATATTTAAAAACCGGCACCATAACTGACTTCCCCCTGGAAAGATATATCACCACCCGAAGGGTTAATTTCATCTCCAAAATGGTCGGACGCGACCAGGAAGCGAAGATCATCCTTGATGAATACAGAAAAGTCACAGAAGGAAACTTTCGCTCAGTTTTAATTTCCGGATTATCTGGAATTGGTAAAACACGCCTGATACAGGAGCTACAAAAACCTATTGTAGAAAACAGAGGGTATTTCACCTCAGGAAAATTCGATGTTTATCAGAAAAATATTCCCTACAGTTCCCTTATTCAAGCACTTAGAAACCTGATGCGTACATTCCTAACCGAAAGCAATAAAAGATTGGAAAGTTGGAAGAAAAAGATACTGGATGCTGTAGGTGAAGATGGGAAGGTTTTAACTGATGTAATTCCAGAATTGGAAATCCTTGTTGGACCCCAACCAGAAGTCCGCCCCTTACCCCCTGTTGAATCCCTTAACAGGTTCCATGACGTCTTCGACAGTTTCCTCACCTGCCTGGCCAGTGAGGAAAACCCCCTGACCATCTTCATAGATGACCTGCAATGGTGTGACGGAGCCTCCTTCGACTTTTTCTCGAACATGTTCGCTAACTATAAGGATCATCCGTATCTCTTCTTATTGGGGGCTTACCGCCACAATGAAGTGGATTCCAGCCATCCCTTATCTAAAATCATACGTAAAGTTAAAAAAAATCAACAAACACTTCAAGAAATCAGATTAGGACCTTTAAAAAGTGAATACTCCCATGAGATGGTTTCTTATATCCTGGACTCACCCCTTGAAAAGACAGAGGCCTTATCAGATTTCATAAGCACCCTCAGTGAAGGAAATCCCCTCTTCGTGAGTGAAAGCCTGTCCTACCTCCATGGTGAAGATCTCATCTATTTAGACGAAAACAGAGAATGGAGATGGGATATGGAGAAAATACGAAGGTCTCGCATGCCCACCACCGTGGTCTCCCTCTTCAGTTCAAAGATTCGAAAACTACCACGAGATCTTATAGATCTCCTGGAGTATTGTGCATGTATGGGAAATACCTTTTCACCTGCAGAATTATCACTGATCAAGGAAATGCCACTGGTAAAGACCTATGAAATTCTAAAACCAGCCCTGGGACAGGGATTATTAATTGAAAATAAGAACCAGCTGCAGTTCATTCACGATAAAGTTCAGGAAGCTACATTATCCGCTATTCCACCTGAAAAACGGCGTAATATTCACTGGGAAGTGGGTAACCATCTTCTTTTTTCTACTAATGATGTTGAAGACCTGGAAATCCTGGAAAACCTGTTCACCATTGTATCGCACCTGAACCTAGGAAGAGAAGACCAACTCGATTCAGATACAGCTTACCTTCTCTCAGATATTAATTACCATGCTGGTAATAAAGCTTTAGACTCTTTAGCTACAGAAGCGGCCAATGAATATTTCAATGAGAGCAAAAAATTGCTACCCGATGACTGCTGGGAGGATGCACACTACAAACGTACTTTCCGGATATTTCAGAAAGCTGCCAAGACAGAACTCATGTGTGGAAACTACGAGAAATCAGGAAAATTGCTCAATCATTTGCTGGAACATGCCCAGAGTGACCTGGATAAGGCAGAATGTCTGGCTGAGCAGACCACCTCCCTCTCCTCGGTAGGTAATTTTAATAAAGCCATTGAAACCGCCAACCAGGGCCTGGCCTATTTTGGTAAAGCCATTCCTGAAGATCCCCAGGAAGCAGACCGTAAAAGGAAGGAGTTGATGGATGAAATTGCCTCCATGGACATAGATGTTTGGGAAACTATTTTACACATGCCCTTCACCCAGGACCGGAAAAATAAAATTGAACTGGCCTTCTACAGTGAACTCATCCCTGATCTGTACATGTCTGGCCTGGTGCCGCAGCTTTATCTTTCAGCGGCACAGTCCACCCAGCACTGTCTGGCTGGTGGTATGGACGAATCTGTTATCTACTCCTTCAGTATAATGGGGCTTCAACTTGGGGAACAGGAAGAGTTTGAGGCGGCTTTTAAATACGAGGATCTGGCCCGGGAACTCTCGGCGAAGTACCCCGATACCTTCGGGGCCACCCGTGGCATGAATGGAATAGTATGGTGTAACATGCACTCCCGAAGCCACCCCCTGGAGATCGTGGCTTACTGCCTCAAATCCATACAATCTGGAAAGAACTGCGGTGACCTGTACAATGCCGGACTCTCCTACGGACCTTTGATGTGGAACTTACAGGTTCAGGGGGTGGATATGTCCATCATCGAGGATTATGCTAATGAATGCCTGGAATTTTCACAGAGATACCATCTATCCTTCTCCGTAGGTCTGGCCGAAGCTGTGCAGGCCGGATGGATCGAACCCATGAAGAAAAATTACGTACCAGTCCCCATGGAAGAAAAACTGAGTAAATGGGAAGGGGACAACCACATAGCTTCAGCAGGAAGCTATTACGTACATATGGGCCTGGCCCACTACTACTTGGGGGAACACGTCATGGCCAAGAAGTATCTGCAGGGAGTGGAGCACTACCTGTCGGGTCTAACTGATAACGTGCTGAAAAGACAGTGGTACGTCTTCCAGGTGCTGAACGCTCTGAAACTCTATGAAAAAGGGGTTGACTTTGAAGACGAAGTTGAATTAATGGATGAAATACAGCCACTCATCGATAAGGTGGAGACCTGGACCGAACTGGGGCCGCTCCTCGAACCCTATCTTGCCTTCCTCCATGCTGAACTCGAAAGAGTTACCGGTACATTCAAGAAAGCCAGGAGTCTTTATATGGATGCTATAGATTCCGCACATAAACAGGGATACACCTTCCTGGAGGGGCATCTCCATGAATGTCTGGGGGAGCTTCTACTCTGCTATGGACAGTGCTCTGAAGAGATGTATTTCAACCAGGCAGCGCGCCTGTATAAAAATTGTGGAGCGGAAAGAAAAGAGTTCAACCTCTTAGAAAGGTATCCTACCTACTTCGAGGAGGATATTTCTTATCCACAAATCGAGGTGGAAGAACCTCCCCTCACCCTCCCGGATATTGACATTGAATACCTGATGAAATCCGCCCTGGCTATCTCTGCGGAGATAGAACTGGAAGCATTACTTAAGAAGATCATGAACGTGGTCATCGAGAGTTCCGGTGCACAGAGCGGATATCTGATCATGGAAGAGGAAGATGGTCTTTTCATCCATGCTGAAAGCCATGCCACTTTCAAGGAGGATGTGCAGATTTCCAAGAAAAAACTGGAAAAAGCAGGTGGGATCTGCAAAGCCATAGCACGTTATGTGCAACGTACAGGAGAACGTTTGATTCTCGATAATGCCTCAGAGGAAGGAGAATTCAAAGATAACAGGGAAGTTCAGGATATGAAGTTGCGTTCAGTCCTTTGTATGCCCGTATTTAAGCAGTCAAAGATGATTGGAATACTTTACCTGGAAAATCGTCTGGCAAATTCCGTGTTCACTCCTGAAAAGACGGAGCTTTTAGAGTTACTGATATCACAGGCGGCTATCTCCCTGGAAAATGCCACACTATTTGTAAAACGAGAAAAAACAGGAAAAAAATTGGAAAAAACCCTGGAAGAGCTGAAACGATCCAACAAGGAGCTTCAACAGTTCGCCTACATCGCTTCCCACGACCTGCAGGAGCCCCTGAGGATGATATCCAGTTTCCTACAGCTTCTCCAGCGCCGTTATGAGGGTCAATTAGATTCGGATGCTGATGAATTTATAGATTACGCTGTAGATGGGGCAGCACGCATGCAGGAGTTAATAAACGATCTACTAGCTTATTCCCGGGTAAATAGAACCACCAGCGAGTTCGAAAAAGTGGACCTGGAAAAAGTCCTGGACGAAGTTTTGATGTACCATAAATTATCGATCAAGGAGAACGACGTGTATGTAACCCGCGAACCATTACCAACGGTTAACGGCGACTATTCCCAGATGATACAGGTATTCCAGAACCTGGTAGGCAACGCCATTAAATACCGTGACGAAAAAGCACCGAAAATCCATATATCAGCCGAGAAAGAGAATAATAACTGGTTGTTCAAAGTGGAAGACAACGGCATTGGAATCGACCCTAAATATTTTGAGCGTATTTTTCTGATTTTCAAACGTCTGCATACCAACGAAGAGTACAGTGGAACTGGAATCGGCCTGGCCATCACTAAAAGAATTATTGAGAGGCATGGTGGCGATATATGGGTGGATTCCCAGCTGGGAAAGGGTTCTAAATTCTATTTTAACCTGCCCCTTGAAGATTAAACTTGCCAAAGATGTTTGTTAACCTCAACTTAGGATGATTGCACTTTAAAAAAAGAACATTTTTATATGTTCTTATCAAATAGATTTATAGTGATGTTGATGGTAAATTACGATGAACTGTACTATAAATCTCGTTTTTATTGGGTGTGGAGGACATTTATACTCTGGATAGGTGCTGCACTGGGTTTTTTATTCATCGCCTATATTTCCGTGGGATTATCCATTGATTCCTGGGAAACAGCTTTTGTAGCCGCTGCAGTAGTGGGTATTTTAAATACTCTTTTATGGCCTGTCCTCTCTCGTATTTTACTGCCCTTCATGGTTTTAACTGTAGGGGTGGGTTCGTTACTGGTTAACGGTGCTTTGATCTGGTTAGCCAGTGAGTTCGTCGGTGGTGTGACCATTGAAGGAGCAGCGCTTGTTTTAACCCCCATAGCCATGTCTGCTATTTCAACCATGCTTATGGGGCTTTTAACAATTGATGACGATGCGGCCTGGTACCGTAGTATCGGGAAAACTGTTAAGAAATCAGATGAGGAGGATGTTAAAGATACCCCAGGGGTGGTCTTCATGGAGATCGATGGCCTGAGCAAAAATATCCTGCTGGAAGCTGTGAAAAGAGGGGATATGCCCACGCTTAAAAGGTGGATTGAAGAGGGCAGCCATAAAGTCAGTGGATGGGAGACTGACCTGTCCAGCCAGACCGGTGCCAGCCAGGCGGGAATTCTCCATGGTAACAATGAAGATATCGTGGCCTTCAGATGGGTTGAAAAGGAAAATAACAACAAATTCATGGTGTCTACTGGTTTAAGTGACGCCCCTATTGTAGAAGAACATATATCTGATGGTAACGGACTTTTATCCAGGAATGGTGCTAGTCGGGCTAATTTATTTTCAGGGGATGCCGAAGATGTTATATTCACCTTCAGCCGGATGAAAGATGTGGGTAAATTCTATAACAAAGCCTGGGAGTATGTTTTCAGCAACTCTTCTAACTTCAGTCGAATCGTCAGCCTGGTATTCTGGGATGCGTTTTTAGATTACAACTCCCAGATAATCCACAGGTTCAGAAATATTAAACCCAGAATATCCCGGGGATTATTTTATCCATTCATCAGAGCAGGAGCAAATGTATTTTTAAGGGAAATAACCACCCTGGCTATTATTGGGGATATTTTAAAGGGTAAAACAGATGTTAATTATGTTACCTATTTGGGATATGATGAAATCGCCCATCACTCCGGCATAAGGGACGAAGATGCCTTCAACGCCCTTAGAAGTATTGACAAACAATTCCACCGGGTGGAAATGGCCTCATACCTGGCCTACAGGGATTATAAATTGGTGGTCCATTCTGATCATGGCCAGACCAATGGAGCAACCTTTAAACAGCGTTATGGTTATACTCTGGAAGAAATGGTCAAGGGCCTGTTACCTGATGCTCGTATATTCGCTGATATGTCACCAAGTACCGGTGATCACTTCTCTGTGGCTTTTACCGCCCCGGTAGATAGAGTTAAAGGATTAATCGATGCTACAGGTGAGACCAACTATTTGCAGAGATATAAGAAAGAGGAATCCGATGAAGTTGAACCTAACGTGATGGTCCTAGCTTCAGGAAATATGGGCCTGGTCTATCTAACGGAGCATAGAAACAGACTCACCTATGAGGAAATCAACCGCCTGTACCCTGATCTGATTCCTGGTTTGTCCAAACATGAGGGGATAGGATTTATTCTCGTTGAATCCAATGAACACGGCCCCCTGGTTATAGGTAATGGTGGCACCTACTACTTGGAAAATGACACAGTTGACGGGGCTAACCCCCTGGCTAATTACGGCCCAAATGCCGCCAGGCACCTTAAGAGAACTAATAGCTTTAAATACACACCGGACATACTGGCTATAAGTTTATACGACCCTAAAAAAAATGAAGTGGCCGCATTTGAAGAACTGGTAGGTAGTCATGGGGGATTGGGAGGAGAACAGTCATTTCCATTCATCCTACACCCTTCAGAATGGAACATCCCAGATGGGTTGATCGGGGCTGAATCTGTATATCAGGCCTTTAAAAGTGAAATTGTTAAATTAAATAAGGAAAGTTCATGAATCCTTGTGTTATATATTTTTAATTTTATATAACTTTTTTTTTACTGATAGTCCCCATGGAAATAGTGGTCTGAAATGTTTCCAAAACATTTATATGCCACGAGTAGGAAACCTATTTCCGGTGATAACTTTAACAATTCTAGACCAATTCTAGAGATTTAAGGAGTTGAAAAAATGCCAAGTAAAGATGAAATTATACAGATAGTACAAGAAAACGATGTAGAGTTCATCAGGCTGTGGTTTACCGATATAAACGGTATTCTGAAAAGCTTTGCCATCACTCAGGATGAACTCGAGACTGCCCTTGATCAGGGAATGGGATTCGATGGATCCAGTATAACCGGTTTCCAGGACATCGAAGAATCCGATATGATTGCCATGCCAGACCCCGATACTTTCCAACTTCTCCCCTGGAGGCCAAAGGAAAAAGCAGTAGCTAGAATGATATGTGATGTCCTCGTACCCGGAGGAAAACCCTACGAAGGAGACCCCCGTTACGTTTTAAGAAGAGCTCTGGAGAAGATGGAAAAACTAGGTTTCGACCACTTCTACGTGGGCCCTGAACTGGAATTTTTCTACTTCGCATCAGCTGAACATCCAGAACCTATAGACAACGGCGGATACTTTGACCTCACACCACTGGATTTAGCTTCCGACCTGAGGAGAGACACCGTCCTGGCCCTCAAGGATGTAGGAATTAACGTTGAATACTCTCACCACGAAGTAGCTCCATCTCAGCATGAGATCGACATGAGATACGACGACGCCCTTAAAATGGCCGATAACATGGTTACCTACCGGTTAACTGTGAAAGAAATCGCCCTCCAGTACGGTCTTTACGCTACCTTCATGCCCAAACCCATATTCGGAGAGAATGGGTCCGGTATGCACGTCCACCAGTCACTGTTTAAAGGAGAAAAAAACGCTTTCTTTGATGCTGATGATGAGTACAACCTTTCAGACGATGGTAAAGCATACATAGGTGGTGTTTTAACCCACGCACCTGAAATCGTCTCCATACTGAACCCTACAATTAACTCATTTAAAAGACTGATTCCTGGATATGAAGCACCAGTTTACATCGGATGGTCCAGAAGAAACCGTTCTGCATTAATCCGTGTGCCCCTGTATCAACCAGGTAAAGAAGTTGCCACCAGGATGGAACTAAGGTGTCCTGACCCATCAGGAAACCCCTACCTGCAAGTGGCGTCCATGCTCATGGCCGGACTTAAAGGGATCGAAGAAGGATATGAAATGCCCGATCCTATGGAGTTCAACCTGTACAACTTAACCGAAGAAGAAAGAGAAGCTAAAGGAATTGAATCACTGCCTGCCTCATTAGAACAGGCCGTGGCCTTATCAGGAAAATCTGAACTGGTCAAAGAAATCTTAGGCCCACACATCTTCGAAAGATTCATAGCCCTCAAAAAGAAAGAATGTGAAGAGTACCGCCTACAAGTAACCCAGTGGGAACTGGATAAATACTACCAGCTACTCTAGGGGTTTATCCATCCCCTAAATTTTTTTTTATCACTTTAATTTTTTCACAAAAAGCTTTTAAACCTTAACAATAAACAAACCATTAAAATGTTAAATCAATTCAATCTGGTGAATAAATGCCTGATGAAACTGATCGCAAAATGATGGAAATTTTAAGGATTCTTGCCGATAAAGATGATGTTCTCGGAGCCAAGACCATCGCCCTGGGGCTTAAAAAGAAGGGTTATGATCTGGGAGAACGTGCCGTAAGATATCACATGCGGATCCTGGATGAGAAGGGATTCACAGAGCGTAAAGGATATGCAGGAAGAAAAATCACCCCCAAAGGACTGAAAGAGCTTGAAAGAGGCCTCATCTATGATCAGGTCGACTTTATCTTCTCTAAATTCGAAAACATGATCTACAACACCACCCTCGACCCCAATCAGGCCTGGGGAAATGTGGTGGTAAACACCTCCATTTTCCGGGAAAAGAAGGGCGTAATGGACATCTTAAAAGAAGTATTTGCCAGGGGGATAGCGGTCAGTCCCTATGTAATACTCACCAGTGAGAAGGATGAAAATGATGAAGAATACTTTAAACTGGACACCATATGCGGTACCACCATAGATGGTATGCTACGTAAAGTGGGAATACCGGTTATTCCCCAGTATGGTGGGCTGGTAAAAGTTGATGATTATACTCCAATTAGATTTACTGAACTCATCGCCTATAAGAAGACATCCATGACCCCCCTGGAGGCATTCACCGACCGGGAGATGACCTCTGTTTTAGAGGTGGTTAGAGAGGGGACTGGATACATCCCGGCAAACTTCCGTCTGATACCAGAAAGTGCCCGGGAGAAGGCCGTGGAAACCTTCCAGAAGATGAAAGGCATCGGAGTCTCTGGTGTGATGGAGATAGGTGAAAGTGGAGAATCTGTGCTGGGCATTCCGGTAGTTGATGAAATGGTAGGCATCGCCGTGGTAGGCGGTATAAATCCCCTATGCGCTGCAAAAGAAGCAGGATACGATGTTAACATAAGACTGGCCGAGCAGACTGTGGAATTTTCCACCATGGAAAAGTTAACTGAACCAGAACCTGTGTTGAAGACAGCCAAACAGGGGACCAAAGAAGAAGTTAGATTTTTACTGTCCAAGGCCTGGAACTTCATAAATATGGTGAGTTTCGACCCTCAAACCCATGAAGGCCAGGTCATCGCCAACATCTCCCATGTAAACAAAGAAGACCTGGAGGACGCCCTGGATGTCTTCACCGAGGTGATGTCTAAACCAGAGTACTGCGTCAGTAAATATTTCAAGATTATTCCTGATCTCAAGGAAGGTAAATCCAGCATCGCCACAGTGTGCAGTCTGACCATCGATGGGATTTTAAATAAGAGGGGAATACCATCGGCACCCCAGTATGGAGGTGTCCTGGAGACCCAGACAAAAAACCCCCGTTTCATTGAATTAACCGCCTACAGTGGTTCGTCCCTGGATCCCCATGAGATATACTTAACGAAGGGTATGACCTCTGTCTTAGAAGCAGTTAACAGTAGCGGAAGGATTCTGGCCAGTTTGAAGGAAATACCCTACATCGCCCGGCCCGAGACCATGAGTATCCTGGATGAAATTAAAAAGACAGCAGGTTTCTCCATCCTGAAGGTGGGAAAACCAAGCGAACTCATCTACAATGCCAAGGTGGAAAGATACCATGCCGGTATAGTTACACCTGGTGGTTTAAACCCCATAGCCGCTATTCGCGAGGCAGGTATCCATGTAGAGCCTAAGGCCGTGGAGGCCATGCTGGATATCTCCGAGATGGAAGAGTTTTAAAATTCTAATATTTCGAGTATGTTTTAACTAATTTTTTTTTATTTTCAAAAATTTAAAAGCTGGAAGGAAGATCAAAGTTCAGTTAATAAAACGATCATCCGATCTCATATCTGAAGCTTTATGATGATGATCCTCAAACCATCCTATACATACCTCTTCATCTGCACCCTTTTCCAGCTGCGGTATGTATGGTTTTATGTCAAGTAGTGGTGTTCCATCTGCAATATCAACATTGGATATATGGATGATGTTGCCTTCAATCTTATCCAGTCCAATTACCGATAAACCTATGGGATTCGGACGCTTAGGAGCTCTGGTTGCAAATATACCGTGTTTCTTATCATCCATAAACGGTTTAACCATCATGGAACATCCATTACAGAGATGAAAATGGTAGATGAGTATGAGGTGGGAAAACTCCTCCAGATCGGTAAGCCCCTCAGTGTACTCATCTTCAATAATGATCTCACCCTTAACACCACAGGCACCTACCGGCTGAATGGGCATGCCTTCTAATTCTTTAAAGGGGGATCTTATAATTCCTATTGGTTTGTATTTAATTGTTTCCATGTTATCCCTCGAAAAATTTCGAAAATCAATGAAAACTTCAGATCAATCAATGATAAATCTTTTACTATGCGAAAAAAGTAGAATCATTTTGAATTTCTAATCATATTCCTCAGGTCATTTCTATAGTAAGCAATTATCACCAGAAATATGAGCATTACTACACCGATTATACCCCCCAAACCTGGGGATTTTTCACTGTATCATCTATGAATAACTCCTGAACACCTCCTCTTGATCCAGTGGAAGATCCTCTCTCACCTGAAGATGAGTCGGTGCTTCCTTCAACCGGTGCAGCGGCCATAGCAC
This sequence comes from Methanobacteriaceae archaeon, assembly GCA_011620845.1. Classification (GTDB taxonomy): domain Archaea; phylum Methanobacteriota; class Methanobacteria; order Methanobacteriales; family Methanobacteriaceae; genus Methanobacterium_A. Next base: position 6,376 of record WOYJ01000102.1, on the reverse strand, counting down.
CGATACTTGACGGATAAGAGGATCCTGATGTGGTGCCACCGCTAGAACTTCCGGAACTTCCATCTGTGCCGCTTCCAGTACCATCTCCTGAACCATCTCCAGTACCGCTCCCTGAACCGTCTCCTGAACCGCCACCGTGACCACCAAGTCCAGGTCCAGGTTTATTTCCTGTACCATCCCCTGGAATAGAGGGTGTGTCATCCGTGCCTTTTTTAAATCTATCTGGTGTTTCTTTTTGATTGGTGATTATAATTGATGTAACAAATAATGAAGAATCAACTTCTAAAATACATATTCCGTTCTCTATGCGTATTGTTCAGGTGGTTACATCACTAAGTTTAGCGAGTGCGTCAAATGAAGGCATACCATCTGCTATCTTTGTTTTTCCCAGGTTATCATATAATCTAATAGTGTATCTAGTAAGACCTGTGCTTAATTGTGTGGCTGTGACATCTGCCTGTATATAATCGGTTAGGAGTTTAGGGCAGATGTTAATTCTATTCATAGCAAAAACCATGAATACCAATAATCTATTTAATCTCATTTTAACCTCCAAATTTTTTTCAATTATTGAAATTATAAATAATCCCAAAAAATCATGGGACCTATAAAAATATGGTATAACGATATGGGAATATAAACATGTCGAATATGAAAAAAACCTCTTTTAAACTAAAATTAGGAAAAAAAAGTTCAAAAAAAGAAAAAAATTGGTTTTTAGGTGTTGCCTGTGGCGGAGGTGTAGGATTTAGCTGCTACTGGGTTACCTGCTTTGTCGGTTACAGTCCCAGTGTGCATAACCAGCTTATAGTTTAGTATTGGCTGCTAACTTCCATGATTGATGGTCAACACTTTTCCACTTAAAAGAGTATTCCCATGCTTAAGAAATAGATGTTTTAAATGCATATGGGAAATGTATATATCAATTTCGAATAAATTATTAAAAAATTAAGGAGATTAGAAAATATGTCAGATACCGGATTACACCCATCAAACGGCCATCGTATCCAGGGAAGGACAACTGAATCTTTTATAGACGCCAGGGATGTTATTTCTCGATTGGATCTTAAAGGAGATGATGTGTTCATGGATGCGGGTTGTGGTGATGGGCACGTTGCCATGGAAGCTTATGATATGATGGATGACACTGCAACTATCTATGCGGTGGATATCTACGAACCATCTATTGAAGACTTTGAAAAGGACCTGAAAAAAGACGGGATAACAAACGTAATCCCTGTACAGTCAGATATAACGGATAGAATTGCCATCGATGATGATTTTGTGGACATGTGTCTTATGATCAATGTCTTCCACCACTTCGTATCCATGGAAAAAACAGATGAAGCCATCAGTGAACTCAAACGGGTTATAAAGCCCGAAGGTAAAATAGCGGTTATAGATTACAAAAAGGCAGATACGGATTATGGTCCACCATTTAAATTCAAGCGCAGCCCGGAAGAACTGGAAAAGATGTTCAGTAAACACGACATGAAAATGGTTAAACTGGACACTGAAGTGGGAGAAGACCTTGAAGGAGGAATCACATCCCATTACCTCATAATATTTGAAAAATAAATAGGAAAAACATCTAGACTAATAGATGTTTTAAAAACTTTTTTTAAATTTTAAAATTTTCATCCTATAATCTCATAGTACGACTTATCATAGCAGGAAGTACAGTAGGCATGTCCTCCCCGGAGGTGGTGTTTGCCGTCCAGCACCTCTTCACCGCACTCCACGCATTCAGCTACTTCCAGGGGTTTACCCTGTAGGTCATTGGGGTCTATTTTGACTTTCACCTTCTGGATGTCGAATAATTCCTCTCCAGGGGTTTTGGCTATTCTTTCTATTCTTTCTTCTACTGGTTCTTCAGGGTAATCCTTGTTAACCTTCTTATCTATGACCCGGATGGCCTCACCAGTTTCGATGTTGACAAAGGTGGCTGCGGATTTACCGTAGCCCATGGGTTTAAGTGATTTTTTACCCATGCTGGTCCTGGTGACCGAGAGTATCGCATCGGAGATGCACCTGTCTATCTCTGTAAAGACGATAAGCCGCTTGTCCTTCTCACCAGGGGTCATTCCCATGTTTTCCATCCCATGAATAGCTAACTTTGTACCCATGACTATTCCACCGCAGATATCGCCGTGGAATTCACCTGCTTTTTCTAATAATTCTTTATAGTCACTCATTTTTTTCACCTGTCTTACTTTTAATCTGTAATTAATTTTTATTAAATCCATTGAAAATTATGTAATATTATCAAATCCCCTAAAAATCATGTTATACCACTCAAAACCTGTATAAACTATTGTGATGTGCCTTAAAATCTTTGATTTCTATGGCGTGCAAAAAAGACCGCCCAAGTACGTAATCATATGAAAAAATTTTTATTACTTAAATATTTTACGGCAATTGAACAAGACGACATGTCTAAGGATGGTTCCGGCCCACGTAACACAGTTGCCAAAATGTTCGTTAGAGAAGATGAAGTGATCTTCGAAACTATAAGTGGGGGTGGTCTGGAATATCAAGTGCAGAAACTGGCCGTGGAAGCAGCTAGTGACCTTAAACCACAAATTATTGAGTTAAGACTGGATTCTGATGAAGTAGCTAAAGATGAGGATATCTGTGGTGGAGTAGTTGAAGTTTTTCTGGAGCCGGTTTTGAAAAAGCACTATGAAGTTTTACAATCGCATAGATGAGGTTGGAAGAAACGGTGCAAAAGGTATTGTAATAACCAGCTTCAACAATGAAAACCACGAGAAAATACTCCTGGAAGAAGACCTGAGTTTAACCGGTGGCAATGTAGACTTTGATAAAGATTCTTTCTTCAAAGGCCACATAAACAACATCTCTCCAGAGGTAGATGACGGAACCATCATTGAAACCATCCACCCTCACCATTGTTATACGTGTTTGGGGCAGGCCATGTGGCACAGTATATAACTCCACTGGCCGACACAGTGGGATTCCAGGTTACAGTCATCGATGACAGGGAGGAATTTGCAACTAAGGAAAGATTCCCAAACGCCCATGATGTGTTAGTTGAAGACTTCAAGGGAGTTTTCGACCAGTTAAGCTTTACTGGAGAGGAATACGTGGTGATTGTCACACGAGGACACAATGACCAGACCGTGCTCGAGGAATCCCTGAAAAGAGATGCCAAATACTTAGGTATGATCGGGAGTAAAACAAAGGTGAAGATGATCCTTGATTACATGAAAGAGTCAGGCTATGACGTAGAAAAGATTGACGCCGTGCACTCCCCAATTGGACTATTTATTAACGCGGAAACACCCCAGGAAATTGCAGTTAGCATCGTTGGCGAGCTTATAGAAGTTAGAAGAGATAGACAACAGTAAGATCAAGTATACATGAAAGGAAGTTTATAGTAAAAAAAGTCAAGTAACTACCTAAAACTATAAAACAGACCTCAAGGAGGAGATTCATTTGAAGATAAGAAGCGATTTTGTAACTAACAGCAGCTCGGCAAGCTTCGTGATAACCGCCAAAGAAGACATAATAAACGACAACTTAAAACACCAGCAGAAAAAAGGTAGAATAGGTAGGGTCCAGTTGTTAACCTTCTTAATGGATGAGCTCAAAAAGGAAGGATACAAAACCAACATAGGTGCAGGGGAGTACTACTTCACCATCAGGGAGTTCTACCTGGGAAAATCCATTGAACTGGATGAAAACATAGACCCGAAAAGGATAGCCACCACCGACCTCAGCAAACTCTCCGATGACGAGATGTGGAAGCTCATTAACTGGATACTCGTAAAAGGCGGAGGCAGAGACCTCTTCGGTGTGGGGGCAACCCAGACCAACGAACTGGAATGTGAATGTGAAGAAGACCCAAGGGACTAAGTTTTACCTAAAAACTAACACAACACCTCTTTTTAAATGATACGTAAACATTTCAAAGGATACAACTTTGTAGGAATCCCTGAAACCGGTTTTACCCTGCGTTGGGGAGATGATCTATCCCATAATCCTTACATGGCCCCCTGGCCAGAGTTAGCAGATATATCCATATCTAACTACTGCACCAACGGCTGCAGTTACTGTTACAGGTCCAGTGACCAGGAAGGCAAGTTCATGTCACTAGAGGACTACAAACACGTGCTCCAGGAACTCACCAATAAAACATATGGAAGCGTATTCCAGGTTGCCCTGGGAGGTGGGGAACCACTCCTACATCCTGATTTTAATGAGATAATCAGGACAACCCGGGAAGATTACGGGATAACCCCCAATTACACCACATGTGGGAAATTTTTCAACCCGGAAAACCTGGAGGCCAGCAGGAAATACTGCGGTGCAGTGGCCATATCCTGGGATCCCTATCGAGACAAACTAGCCCTGGATGAACTTCCAAAACTGGGAAAATTCCTGGAAGATAATGAGATCCGGACTAACATCCATTACGTTATCTCTGAAACTACCCTTGAACACGCAACACATCTGTTAGAAGGAAAATATGATGGATATCTGGAACAATTCAATGCCGTGATTTTTTTAACCTACAAACCAACCGGCCGGGCCAGAAGAGAAGACATCATCAGATCATCCCAGAAACTCCGATCATTCATTGACCTGGTAAACAAACCTGCCACTAACATAAAGATTGGTTTCGACGCCTGTTTCGTTCCAATCCTACTTAAAAAGACAGATATCGATAACACCATGGTAGATAGCTGTGAGTGCGGCTTTTTCTCAGTCTACATAGATGAGGACCTTAATGTTTCACCCTGCTCGTTTTGCAACGATAAAACATACTGTTACAGTCTGAAAAGATCCAGCTTCAAAGATATCTGGCAGGACGCTTTCTCCAACTACAGAAATTACGTGGATGGGAAATGTAAATTGAACTGTTCAAAATGTGATAAAAGTAGTGATTGCAGGGGTATGTGTCCCTTCTTTGATGAACTGTTTTTATGTGGGCTGGTGAGAGAACCATAGACTACATCTTATGCTTATTCTTCTTTTGTAACCTTAAACTGTTCAACATCCATTTTAGATTCATCTCTACTTAAATTTTAAACAGTCAAATTAGCCTTCCAGCACCCTGAACCCTATTTCACCCCTACATACTCTGGTGTTGATCATACCGCCACTCTGGCTGATCTTCCGGAGAATGGCTTCAGGGTCTAATATTTCTACTCCAGCCAGCATATTAGCGCCGTAATCGAATAGAACATCACTCATTGTGGTGCTGGGTCCCATGACTATGGTGTAAGCATCTTCCTGTTTGGCCAGGTTCAGGTAGCGTTCCAGTCCCTTATTTATAAGGGTAGAACCAGTTATAATTATTATATCACTTCCTGGGAAGACATATTCCGCGGCTGCCTCGGTAATAATTCCTTCTTTGGGGTTTAGGAGTGTTGGATCAGATTCCAGAACCCATAACTCCCTGGCCATGGATCTTATTTCATCGATCTTGGGGAACTTGCCCACCATGGTAACCTTCTTATTGTTGCTTTCTTCCAGGATGATATCCTGAGCATTCACGTCTTTTCTTCCCCTGGGTTTGAACATGGAGTTGATGGCAGCCACACCGATGCTGGCTTCCACCAGATTCCATGATCTCACATATTCTGCCAGTTCCAGAGTGGTTTTACTTGTTAACTCCCCCATATCTCGAGTGTAGTTACCATGAACTACCGGGATCCCGTAGGTTTTGGAAACTCCTCCGTATTTTCCATGAACACCTGTCCAGGATATTCCAACCCGTACATCCTTTACAGGAGAATTATTTTCACTTGCAGCTTGGATTAGTTCGTTTATCAGCTTCATCTTATCATCTTATAATTTTTGATAGTAAGGGCCTTCAGCACAGGCTTTGCACAACGTTCGCCCATCAAGTATGACTTCGCGTCTGTCCAACACTCTGTCCCCGCATTCTTCGCAGTATGCCCTAAATTTGGGGAAGCCTGGAATGTCATGCTCGCCTATATCGACTTTAACTTCCTCTATTACTAGAAGTTCTTTTTCAGGGACCTTGGAAAGTTTTTCCACCATTTCCTTCATATCTGGTTTTCCAGCATCATCAGATTTTGGTGATACACGAGGACCTTCCACGGCGGAAACTCTCACCGCCTTTCCAGAGGATAGATCCAGAAAGGTAGCTGCAAATTTACCGTAATCCTTGTATTTAAGGTTACGGTGGCCCATGGTGTTCCCGGTCACGGCTTGAACTGCATCCGCCATGCAACGGTCTATTTCCACGTAGACCATTAAGTCGCGATTTCTATCAAATTGATCCATTCCCAGTTCTCTCAGCCCGACCATGGCTATTCTAGTCCCTATAACTATACCTGGGCAAATTTCACCATGGAAAGCCCTGCCTTTCTCCAGTAAGATATCA
>WOYJ01000108.1 GCA_011620845.1 Methanobacteriaceae archaeon | reverse complement strand
ACAATTGTTAATTCAAATTTATGTGTTAATAGTAGTTGATTTAATGTAGTTGATGGGGAAAGTAAAAACACCATGAAATGGGAAAATGATAAAAAAAAACCCGGCAGATATAAAAAACAACAATCAAATTCTAAAATCAGGAGTATAAAATGACTGAACCAGCGTCTCTAAGGCCCATCATAGTAAGATATGGGGAGATAGGAATAAAAAGCCCCCGAGTTAGAAGCAGATTCGAGAGAAAACTCATTTCCAACATCAAAAACAGTATACTGGGAGATATAACCATAAAACAGGGAAGGATATTCCTATTTCCAGAAAACCACGATGAAGCACTGAAATCCTTGGGAAAGATATTTGGAGTGGTTTCCTACAGTCCTACAGTAAAGACAACTACGGATTATGATTCCATAAAGGAGACACTCCAGAGCTACGTCCAGGAACTTGTCCAGGAAGAACAATTTTCCCCAGAACAAAGCTTCGCCATCCGCTGCCGTAGAGTAGGTGAACACGACTTCACCAGTCAGGAAATGGCTGCTTACTGTGGTGCAGTGGTGGTGGATGAGATCGGAGCACCGGTGGACCTGTCAAATCCGGAATTTAAGATATTTGTAGAAGTAAGGGATGATGAAACCTACATATTCCATGAAAAAATCCCGGGACTGGGAGGATTACCCATTGGAACCCAGGGAAGAGTGGTGGCCCTGGTATCAGGAGGTCAGGACTCTCCAGTCGCCACGTTCCTAATGATGAAGAGGGGCTGCGCAGTGACCATCCTGCACTTCAACAACTACCCCTACACCGGTGGGTCGCTTGAAAAAATCAATAAAATAGTTGAAAAACTCAAAGAATATTCCTCTGGATCCAAATTGAACTTCTACACCGTTAACTATGGTGAATATCTGAAGAAATCCATGGAGGAAGGACCGCCCCGGATGACCTGTGTACTGTGTAAAAGTGGAATGTACCAGTTAGCTGAGAAACTGGCCAAAAAAGAGGGTGCCCTGGCCATCGTTGACGGTAGCAGTATGGGTCAGGTAGCATCCCAGACATTACCTAACATCCTGGCCACCCGACACTGTACAGATATGCCGGTGTTAAGCCCCCTGATAGGATTGGATAAGGTAGAGATACAGAACATAGCCGAGAAGATAGGCACACTTTCAATTTCAATATTACCAGACAGTGGCTGCTCTGCAGCACCCAAACACCCAGAGACCAATGCCGTGTTAGAAAAGGTTCTCGAGACACGTGAAAAACTCAACTTGAATGAAGAGCTTGAAAAAGTTTTCAAGACACTGGAAGCAAACTCATAAATTTTTTTGAAATATTAATTAACAATTGTTAAAAAAATAATATAGTGAAGGAGGTATAAAACATGGAGATATTTTCGAAAGTCTCAGAAAAAGATGTAACTAAAGCCATAGTATCAGGATTTGCAGAGGAATTCCTGGATTATATAGAAAGTGACATAATAATAATCGGAGCTGGTCCAAGCGGCCTTATCGCGGCTAAAAGACTGGCCGAAAAAGGAGTTAAAACATTGATCATCGAAAGTAACAACTATTTGGGAGGGGGTTTCTGGATAGGAGGTTACCTGATGAACAAACTCACCGTGAGGGAACCAGGTCAGAAGATCTTAGATGAGATAGGCTGCCCATATGAAAAAGTCCAGGACGGACTCTACGTAGCAGACGGACCCCACGCATGTTCAAAACTCATTGCCAGTGCCCTTGATGCCGGGACAAAAGTTATAAACATGACCAAATTCGATGACGTAGTAATCCGGGAAGACAGAGTGGGGGGAGTGGTCATAAACTGGACCCCCGTATCCTCACTTCCAAGGGCCATAACCTGCGTCGACCCAGTGGCCATAGAATCCAAACTGGTGATAGACGCCACAGGCCACGATGCTGTAGTGGTTAAATCCCTTGAGGAAAGAGGTTTAGTTGACACCGTAGGATTCAAGGGTATGTGGGTGGAAAAATCAGAAGATGCAGTGGTAGAAAACACTCAGGAAGTATACCCGGGACTAATCGTAACTGGAATGGCAGTGGCCACCACCTACGGAAGTCCCAGGATGGGTCCCACCTTCGGTGGAATGCTTTTATCAGGAGAAAAAGCTGCAGAAGTGGTTTTCGATAAATTAAAAACCAAGATTGGGGTAAAAGCGTCAGAGTCAGCTAAGATAAATGGATCTAAATAAAAGTCGGCCAAGGTAAATGGATCTAAATAGAAAGTCAGCTAAGATAAATGGGTATAAATAAAAATTTTCCATTTACTTTTTTTTATAAGAAATAATTAGAGAAAAATTTTTATTTTTAGAGAAACTATACTCAATAGTGATTTATATGAATTCTTCTGTACAAGTAATAGCAGTTTCTACAAGTGAAGTAAAGCATCAAAAAAAGATCAACGTAGATAAGGGAGTTTTAAAGGAAAACTTCGGTATTATAGGTGATGTGCATGGTGACAGCAACACTCACCGGCAAATCAGTCTTTTAAGTATAGAAAGTATAGGTAAAATGCGTGATCTTGGACTGAATGTGAATCCAGGCGATTTTGGAGAGAATATAACCACCAAGGGAATAGATCTCCCCTCAATTCCAGTAGGCACCCGGCTGTCAGTGGGTGGTGATATCCTTTTGGAGGTCACTCAGATTGGAAAAGAATGCCTCGAACCCTGTGCTATAGGCCGGGAAGTGGGAAAATGTGTAATGCCCATTGAGGGTATATTCGCCCGAGTTATAAAGGGTGGAGAAGTCAAAGCAGGGGATAAAATAGAAGTACTAAAGAATTAATTTTTCATTTATGAACACACGGAAGGTTATTAAAACATTGGAAGGTAATAAAATATTGTAGGAGATAACAAAATGGTATTACATGGAACTGAAGTATTAAAAAAAGGCTTCGCCAAGATGACCAAGGGCGGAGTGATCATGGATGTAGTAAACGCTGAACAGGCAGTGATAGCAGAAGAATCAGGAGCAGTATCAGTTATGGCTCTGGAGAAAGTCCCTGCAGATATAAGGGCTACTGGCGGAGTGGCCAGAATGGCTGACCCTTCCAAGGTGACGGAGATAATTGATGCGGTGTCTATCCCGGTGATGGCCAAGGTAAGGATCGGCCATTTCGTGGAAGCACAGGTTTTAGAGACCCTGGGAGTGGATATGATCGATGAAAGTGAGGTACTCACCCCTGCCGATGAAAGATATCATATAGACAAAAAACAGTTCACCATACCATTCGTATGCGGCGCCCGTGACCTGGGTGAGGCATTACGTCGTATAGATGAAGGTGCAGCCATGATCAGGACCAAAGGTGAAGCTGGAACTGGTAACATCGTCGAAGCAGTCAGACACATGAGGAGAATCCAGGGCACCATAAGGGAAATCCGGAACAAGGATGAAGAAGAACTATGGAGTGTGGCCCGGGAATTAGAATCGCCAATTGAACTGGTTAAAGAAACTGCTAAACTCCAGAAACTTCCCGTGGTAAACTTCGCCGCTGGTGGAGTGGCCACCCCAGCAGATGCCGCACTCATGATGCAACTTGGAGCTGACGGTGTCTTTGTAGGATCCGGAATTTTCAAGTCCGAAAACCCTGGGATCGTGGCTAGAGCCATAGTAGAAGCTACCCATCACTACGATGAGCCAGAGGTAATAGCCGAAGTAAGCCGGGACCTGGGTAAAGCCATGCCTGGACTGGACATCGGTCAGATACCGGAAAATGAGATACTGCAGACCAGGTAAACTGGATAAAAAATAGTTATTTTTTTTAAATTAACTATTCCATTTTTTAAATTACTTTCTCTTTTTCATTTCTTTATCGAAGATATCCGATGCTTCCTTAAGAAGTTTCTGGATTGATAATTTCTGCGTGCACTTCTCTTCACATTCACCGCACCCGGTACAGAAGGTAGCACTCTCTTTTTTAGCTGTTAAGAAGGTATAGTTTCCCAGTGGCTTTTCCATGTTCTGGTAAACATATAAGTCATTTAAAAGGCTTAAATTCAAGGGGATATCCACACCAACAGGACATGGCATGCAATAGCCGCATTTGGTGCACATGGCATGCACCCTTTCATTGTAAGCTTCCCTAACTTCTTCAATCAGGTTTTTCTCATCACTGGTAAGGCTGCCCGCAAGGCCTTCTTCTGCAATCTTAACATTCTCTTTAACCTGTTCCAGGGTACTTGCACCACTTAAAACCACGTTGATTTCCTCCTGGTCCCAAAGGAAACGCAGGGCCCATTCACCCAGGCTCCTTTTAGTTTCGGCTTTATCCCATATGGCCAGAATATCCTGGGGTACGTTGTTGGTGAGGCAACCCCCTCGGAGGGGTTCCATGGTAATAACTCCTATATTTCGCTCTGTTAGGTAATGGAGTCCCTCCTTCCCTGCCTGGAAATCCTGGTCCATGTAATTGTACTGGATGAGGGAGAAGTCCCAGTTGTAAGAGTCCACGATTTCCTTGAAGAGCTTTAGTTTATCGTGGAATGAAAAGCCTGCGTATCTGATTTTACCTTCCTCCAGTGCAGAGTCCAGGAACTCTAACACATCATGGCTTTTTAGGTTTGGCCATGTATTCTGGCCCAGGCCGTGTAAATGGTAGAAGTCGATGTAATCTGTCTGGAGTTTCTCAAGCTGTTTATCCAAATAGTAGTTCAGGTCTTCCTTCTTTTTGATGAGCCAGCTGGGCAGCTTGGTGGATACATATACATCTTCCCGACAACCGTCTTTCAGCGCATCTCCCAGCCAGATTTCGCTTTGCCCGCTTTGAGTTGCGAAGGGGCTGTGGTAGGAATAGGCGGTGTCAAAGAGGTTAACACCATGATCTAGGGAGTAGTGGAGCATTTCGTTGGCCTGTTTTTTATCTATATGTTCAGGGTTACCATCGGTTACCGGGAGTCTCATACATCCAAAGCCCAGTATGGAAACCTTTTGGCCTGTTTTTCCCAGTTTTCTGTATAGCAAAATTTAAACTCCTAATTTGTTTTGGTTAAAGGTTATTTACTTAGATTTGGTAATATAAAAATGTTTATAAAATAGAAGTTCTATTTAATTAATTTCATTATAGTGATGGTTATGTTAAGGGATCTGCTGATAAGCAAGGACTTATTTGAGAAAATACGTAAAAAGGCACTGGAGTTAGATGGAGAGAACAACTCATCCGGAAATTGAACTTTTGGAGGAGGCTGTCTTTAATAAATTGAAGAAGAAGAGATCTGTTAAAGAGTATAAAAAGCTGGGAGTTACCAAAAAGCCGACCTGAAGGAAATAATAGAACTGGCAGACATCGTGGGTTTAGATGTGCTGTCCATCAAATTATGAGCTGGCCCATGATCGCCAGGAATGGTGCACTATCTGTGGCAGATGCTGCAGGGAATCTGAATCGATATTTATTCATAGGGATGAAATGAATGTCCTTCTCACTTTAAATCCCCAGCTTAAAGATGGAATCATTCTAAACAAAGAGTATCCCGGGCACTTCGAGCTTAAAGACATCAGACCATGCAAGTATATCCATCCAGAGACAAACCGGTGTGCAATATATGATTCAAGGCCACAGGTCTGCCGGAGCTATCCGCTGGTCCTGGTTGAATCAAATGGTAAGACTCGCAACATCATAAATCTCCGTCATTCCTGCAACTACTCGGCGATGCTGATACTGGAAAAGTCGATTATACTGTTTGATGAGGCTTTAAGACGGTTAGAAAAGGGTTAAAAATAAGAATATAAAAAGGATTTAGAACAAAAAAGGAATTTTACAAAAAATTAGGAAAAAAGAATCTAAGTTTCCTTTTCAGCCAGCTTCTTCTTGTAATCGTCTATGGCTGCATGCAGTGCATCGGCTGCCAGGTTGGAGCAGTGCATCTTAACGGGTGGTAATCCCTCGAGTTCGTTGGCCACGTCGTTCCTGGTGATTTCCAGGGCCTCCTCTATGGTTTTACCCATGGCCATCTCGGTTACCATACTGCTGGTTGCTATGGCCGCACCACAACCAAAGGTTTTAAATTTAATATCTTCAATCCTGTTATCTTTAACTTTGATATAGATGGTCATCAGATCTCCGCAGACCGGGTTTCCCACGGTTCCCACACCATCAGCGTCTTCTATTTCACCCACATTTCTGGGATTGGAGAAGTGTTCCATTACTTTTTCACTATACATACTATCACCAAGTTAATCTGATTTTTGATTAAAAAAAATTCATTCATCAACCTGACACCATAATGGAGATAATTTCCGGAGGGTGTCTACGGCATCCTTTATTGATTCCACTACATAATCTATTTCTTCTTCCTTATTTTCTTTTCCCAAAGTTAGACGTAGTGATCCATGGGCGTCCACTTCCTTAAGCCCCAGGGCCATCAACACATGTGATGGTTCTAACTTCTTAGATGAACATGCAGATCCAGTAGATGAGGCTATCCCCTTAGCATCAAGGTGTAAAACCAGTGATTCGCCTTCGATACTGGTGAATCTGAAGTTTATATTGTTAGGCAGTCTTTTCGTTGGGTGTCCGTTTAGATAGGATTGTTCGATTCCGGAGAGAACTTTCTCTATTATTTCATCCCTTATGGCTGTTAAACGTTTGAGATTTTCCTCTAGGTTCTGTTCTGCGATCTCGCAGGCTTTACCTAACCCCACGATGCCGGCCACGTTCTCTGTTCCTGGTCTTATTCCTCTCTCATGACCTCCACCGTGTATGATGGGTTCCAGTCTTACGCCTTTTTTAATGTACAATGCCCCGATACCTTTGGGTCCGTAGAGTTTATGGGATGACAGGGAAAGCATATCCACATTTAAATCCTTAACATCAACAGGTATCTTACCCACACTCTGTACAGCATCGGTGTGGAAATAGATCTTATGCTCACGGGCTACTTCGCCTATTTCCTTTATGGGTTGTATGGTTCCTATCTCGTTGTTGGCGTGCATGATGGTGATTAGGATGGTATTATCGGTGATGGCGTTTTGGAGATCCTCTACTTTAACGATTCCTTCCTCTCCAGCAGGCAGGTAGGTGACCTGGAAGCCATTTTTCTCCAGATATTTACAGGTTTCCTCCACGGCGGGGTGTTCGATGTCACTGGTGATGATGTGGTTACCTTTTTTCCGGAGTCTGTAGGCGGTGCCCTTGATGGCTATGTTGTCTGATTCTGTGCCTCCGCTGGTGAAGATCACTTCAGTGGGATCAGCCCCTATAAGGGAGGCTACCATTTTTCTACTGTCTTCCATAGCTTTTCTGGCTTCTCTTCCCAGGGAATACAGTGTCGATGCATTTCCGAAGGAGTCTACAAAGTAGGGTTTCATTGCTTTAAATACTTCCGGATCCACAGGGGATGTGGCGGAATGGTCCATGTAAATCATATTTTCTTACCTCATCGATTACTCATGTTTTGAAAATTAATCTTAACCATAGTATTTTATTTTTTCCCTTAAATTAAGGTTTTTAAATTTAAAAAAAAATTGATTAACCTGGTATTGGTTATGGTTAATAACTCCCGGCCATTAAGGTGCTTATATGGTCAGTGGTGATTATTCCAATCACCCTGCCGGTGTCGTCCACTACTGGCAGGGAGGATATGTTATATTTTCTCATCTTTTGGGCAGATATCTCTATAGAATCATCAGGCCAGGCAGTTATAACATCCCTGGTCATTATATCTTCTAGATTCTTGAGATTCAAAGCCACAGTCTTTGATATGTCCCAGGCAGTTACGATACCAATTAACTTGTCGTTGTCTGAAACCACGGGGATGTGGGTGATTTTTTCAGCGATCATAAGCTGAGCTGCATCTTCGATGCTGGTGTCTTTTCTTATCCAGGTCATATCATGACTCATCACATCACGGACCAGAGTGTCAGAGAAGAAATTCCCTATGATGTAGTTAAGCTGTCCACCTTCAATTAGAAAGGTGTCGTGTCCATAGTTTGATTTAATCTCAATATAACTGACGTCCACGTCGTTGGTACTTAAAGCCATTAATATTTCCTTATTTTGGGATGGAGGATACAGCCAGTCTGAATCAACGGAGATTATCAGGAATTTGGTTTTGATATTTTTAAATGCATCGGCCAGTGACCCGTTCTCTGTTAAATCGAAGTAGTCAATGGCCTTGGTAATGTAGAGGTAAGTGTTGGCATCGAATCTCTTGGTAAAGGAACTGCCCTGGTAGTGCAGGTAGCTTTCCACCTGAAAGTCAGTGGAGAAATCGAAGCTGTATTCGTCTTTATCCTGCAGCCTCCTTCCAAACTTTTCATACATGGATTCGTTGCTCAGATAGGTGATATGGGCTATCATACGGGCTAGGGCCAGACCCTCATCTGGAAATTCAAGGGAATAATATTCTCCATTGTTCCATTTTGGATCGGAAATGATGGCCCGTCTACCCACTTCGTTGAAGGCTATCTGTTGTGGGGATGAGTAGGCGGAGGTGGCGATTGGTATGGCCATTCGCACCGTATCTGGGTAAGATATGCACCATTGCAGTACCTGCATACCTCCCATGGAACCTCCGATTACCGCAAATAACTGTTTGATGTCCAGGTGATCCACCAGCATCTTCTGGACGTTCACCATATCCTTGATGGTGATGATGGGAAAATCCAGGCCATAGGGCTTCCCTGTTTCAGGGTTTAAAGAGGAAGGGCCTGTGGTCCCTTTACAACCTCCCAGAACGTTGGAGCAGATGATGAAGTATTTATTGGTGTCTAAAGCTTTACCCGGGCCGATGATGATGTCCCACCAGCCGGGCTTCCGATCTCCCTCATGCCATCCGGCCGCATGTGCATCTCCTGATAGGGCATGGCAGACCATTATGGCGTTACTTTTTTCCTTATTCAGTTTACCATAGGTTTCATAGGCTATGGTAATGTTCTTAAGCCTCTCTCCCCCCTCTAGTATGAGGTCGTGAGAGGGGTTGTAGTATTGGGTATTCACTATTCCTAATGATTCTCTCTTCATTTTACTCCTGGATCTTACTTTGTTTGAAATAAAATAATTCTAGGGTTAATTTATAAATTTTTTTGAACTTCTATAAAATCTTTGATTTATAGGGGCTAGATTTTACTTCTTCGGTCATTATCCAGTTGCTTTTTTAAGGGCCTGGTCTATATCTGCGATGATGTCCTCTACATTTTCCAGTCCAATGGATAGACGGATGAAGTCCGGTGTTACTCCTGTGGTTGCCTGTTCTTCTGGAGTTAACTGTTGGTGTGTGGTGGATGCAGGGTGTATGACCAGACTCTTGGCATCTCCGATATTTGCCAGGTGTGAGAGTAGCTGCACGTTGTTTATGAACTTTTTACCGGCCTCGAGTCCTCCTTTGATTCCAAATCCTATCAGTGCACCGTATCCACCTTTCAGGTACTTGGAGGCTACAGCATGGGTTGGGTCCTCTTCGAGTCCAGGGTAGCTTACCCAGTTTACTGCCGGGTGGTTTTTAAGGAATTTTGCCACGGCAAAGGCGTTATTGGAATGTTTTTGAACCCTTAACTCCAGGGTTTCCAAGCCCTGGAGGAACAGGAAAGCGTTAAATGGACTTAACTGTGCTCCTATATCTCTTAAGAGTCTTACTCTTGCTCTGAAGGTGAAGGCCACGTTACCCATTCCTGGGAAGTCACCGAAGGTATCCCAGTAGACTAAGCCATGGTAGCTGGGATCTGGTTCGGTGTACTGTGGAAATTTACCGTTGTTCCATTCGAAGTTTCCAGAATCGATGATCACTCCTCCAATGGATGTCCCATGTCCGCCGATGAACTTGGTGGCCGAATTGGCCAGTATGTCCACACCGTGTTCTATGGGTTTAACCAGACCTACACCTGAGGTATTGTCCACTACGAAGGGGATCCCAGCATTGTGGGCTATCTCGGATATAACTTCAAAATCAGGAACATCCAGTTTGGGGTTACCCAGTGATTCGGCGAATATTGCCTTGGTTTTATCGGTGATGGCATCTTCAAATTTCTTTGGCTTAGATGAATCTATGAAGTTTACCTTCCTTCCCAGTTCTGGGAAAGTGTAGTTGAAAAGCTGGTAGGTCCCACCGTACAGGTTGTCTGCAGATAATATTTCGTCACCAGGTAGGCTGAGGTTTAAAAGTGAATAGGTGGTGGCTGCTTGACCAGATGCTACGGCTAAAGCTGATTGACCTCCTTCTACGGCTGCTATTCTTCGTTCAAAGATGTCGTTGGTGGGGTTCATGATTCTGGTGTACATGTTCCCCAGCTCTTTTAGACTAAAGAGGTTGGCTGCGTGGTCAGCATCATTGAAGACATATGATGATGTCTGGTAGATGGGTACCGCCCTTGCGTTTGTTGCTGGATCAGGTTCTTCCTGTCCTATGTGTAATCCAATTGTGCTTAATCCTGGTTTTCTTTCTTCTGACATTTTATTTTTCTCCTTTTAAATTTTAGTTTTTGTGTCCCTGTTTTTTTTTTACATGGATTTTGTCATACGATATTCACCATCATTTTGGACATACTTGGAAATCCCATTACAAAAATTATAACAATTGTTATATTATCATGGTATTTAAATTTATCCCCATGGTGACTGGATCCTGGAAATATTAATTTTGTAAACCTGTGAATCAAAACTAACATTATTCACTCAGTCCATATGAATAATATAAGGATATGAAAATATTTATATAACAATTGTTAACGTAGTTAGTAATGTTAGTTTATGATTAAATGCCGAGATGACCGAGTGGTTAGGTGCGTGGTTGCAGACCACGATACTTGGGTTCAAATCCCAATCTCGGCCTTCTTACCAGAATTGATTCATTTTAAAAAATGTGAGACCTATATATTGATTTTAAAAAATTGTGAGACCTATTATGTTGAAAATCTACAGCACCATGAGCAGGAAAAAGGAAACATTCAAACCCATGCAGGGAAACCGGGTTAAGTTATTTGTCTGCGGACCTACCGTTTATGATGATTCACACATAGGTCACGCCAGGACTTACATATCCTTCGATATAATTGCCCGTTATCTACAATACAGGGGATACAGCGTATTTTATCTCCAGAATATCACCGACATCGATGATAAAATCATAAACCGGGCATCCGAGCTTGGCGTCGCACCCTTAGATCTGGCACGGAAGTTTGAGAAGAGATACCTGGAAGATATGCGGGCTCTAGGTGTGGATCACGTGAATTTACATGCCCGGGCCACCGAACACATACCCGAGATCATAGCTCAAATTGAAACCTTAATAGAAAGGGGTTTCGCCTATGAGACAGAGACAGGTGTTTACTTCGATGAATCGAAGTTTCCCGATTTCGGGAAACTTTCCCGTCGCAACATCGAAGATTTAAACGTCCACCGGGTGAGCCCGGATGACACAAAAAGGAATCCTGGAGACTTCGCCCTGTGGAAAAAGAGGGATGAAGAACCATTCTGGGATTCTCCCTGGGGAAATGGCAGGCCAGGATGGCACATAGAGGACACCGCCATCACCGAGGAATATCTGGGGCAGCAATACGATATCCACGGAGGAGGCCTGGATTTGATCTTCCCCCACCACGAGGCGGAAATCGCCCAGATGGAATCAGCCTCTGGAAAAGCACCCATGGTCCGCTATTGGATGCACACCGGTTTTCTAAATGTCCAGGGAGAGAAGATGTCCAAATCACTGGGCAACTTCATCACCATCCAGGATATGCTCGAAAAACACGACCCGCACACCTTCCGCTTCTTCGTACTATCCACCCACTATCGCAGCCCCATCGATTTCAGTGAAACTGCCCTGGAACAATCTAAAAACAGCTTAGAAAGGATATATAAACTGATAGAAACCATCGATGAGGTATTAGAATCCGATATACCTCAATCCAATGACAATGACGCTGATTTAAAGGACAAACTAACTGTAATTAAAAATCAATTCATAGAGGCTATGGACAATGATTTTAATACACCAGACGCACTATCTGTTATTTTCAATTACATAAGAGATGTAAACCGGGAATTAGGTGAGGGTAACATATCTAAATCCGTTTTAACAGGAATTAAAAACTTTTTAATGGAATTTGGGGCTGTTATAGGTATTGATTTTAAGAGGAGGATCTGTGCTGATGATAAAACCAGCGACCTCCTGGAAGTTATAGTGGAAGTCAGGGAAAAACTCAGGGAAAAGAAGGACTGGGAACTATCTGATCACATAAGGAGCAAATTAAAGGAATTAGATTTTATTCTAGAGGATAAATAACTCTCATAACCTAAAATCACTCCAATTTAATTTTATTAACCATAGGTTACTTTATTAATCAGGAGTGACAAAAATATATAAACAACCAAAACCATTGTAATAAAATATCAAAACAATTGCAGATCATAGATTGTGAAACCAAGATAAAAAAGAACCACAGTTTTTAAGTGAAAATCCATGATTTACGACGTAATAGTTATAGGTACCGGTGCTGGAGGTTCCACAGCCGCACGTGAACTTTCAAAGGAAGGATTGAATGTCCTGCTACTGGAGAAGGGACAATCCTATAAAGCAGGAACAGCAACCAAACACATAACAACAACCAGCATCGATTTAAAACCCGATGAACTGGATGTTAATAGGATATCAAGGAATAAAAAGATAAAAATCAATCCAGATTATGATTTCTTTAATTATCCTTCTGAATTACTGCACGTTGAAGGGATAGGTGGCACCACAACCGTATCTCTGGCCAACGCCTGCTATTCCTGCAGTGCCTGCTACCATAACTCTGCCATCTCCCAATTAAAATCTCATGATCTCAACTTATTTGAAGAACTAATAGAAGCCAGTGGAGATCTGAAGGTAAACCCCCTTCCCAGGGAATTCATGGGACCAGCCACCATAAAAATAGCCAAAGCCGCAGAGAAACTGGGATACATAGTAGAACCCATGCCCAAATTCATAGACTTCAATAAATGCAACAACTGCGGGTTATGCATAGATGGCTGCCCACTAGGTGCTAAATGGGATGCCAAACACTTCATAAAACAAGCTACAGAGAGCGGAGCTGCATTGATAGAAGATTTCGAAGTTATTCGTGTAATTCACCACCAGGGAAAGGTGACTGGAGTGGAAGGCCGAACACCTGATGGCCAGATAAAGAAATTCAAGGCCGAAAAAGTTGTATTATCTGCAGGTTCCCTTAACACACCCCATATACTCCGTAATTCAGGAATAACCCAGGGAGTGGGTGAAGGACTCTTTGTGGATCTATTCATAACAGTAGGCGGATATTTAAAGGATGCCGGATTAAACAAGGAGATACCCATGGGAATCAAATCAGAATTCGGTTCTTATTTCCTCTCACCCCATTACTCCAATCAACTGGTGACACTTTTAAAGGAGAAGGGATTCCCAGCCCGTGACCAGGATGTTCTAGGGATCATGGCCAAGATAGCCGATGATGCCAATGGAAAACTCCTGGAAGATGGAACCATAGAAAAACAGTTGACCAGTAACGATGTGGAGCTGTTGAAGGAAGGGTACCTTAAATCAGCCCAGATACTAGTAGAGGCAGGAGTTGATGAGGAGAGTATAGTTTCCACTCCCATAAGGGGAGCACATCCTGGTGGAACAGCTGCCATAGGGAGGGTAGTTAACAAATCACTGGAAACCCAGATAGAAGGTTTATTCGTAGCCGATGCCAGTGTTATTGAACGGGCGCCAGGCAGACCACCAATATTGACCATAACCGCCATAGCCAAAAACGTGGCCAAAACTATAATCCAGCAGATGAAAAATTAGAGTTTTTTTACAATCAATCTGAAGTTTTATTAATCATGATACATTAACCATTTAAGATACTTCGAAGTTCATTGAAATATTGATTTATTATTAGAATTCATGGTCCTAAAAGTAAATACATTATGATATATTCATGACCTATCAATCATTTATGATATATCAACCATATATTAACTATCAAAGATGGAAAACGAACATTAAAGGAGAATATAAGTGTATAATCGGTATTCCAGACAGACCATCCTGCAGAACATTGGAGAAGAAGGGCAGGAGAAACTAGCCCAAAGCAGCGTGGCTGTGGTAGGATGCGGAGCACTGGGAACAGCAGCATCTAACAACCTGGCCCGGGCAGGAGTGGGCAGAATAATAATCATAGACCGCGACTTCGTGGAGCTGAGCAACCTGCAGAGGCAGATGCTCTACGATGAAAACGATGTGGATGAACCTAAAGCCATCGCCGCTGCCAGGAAATTAGAGAACATAAACTCTGATATAGAGATAGAACCCGTAGTCAAGGATATAAACCACACCAACGTGGAAGACATTCTCAGTAAAGCAGATCTGGTCTTAGATGGAACCGACAACATACTCACCCGTATGCTGGTAAATGATGTCTGTGTAAAACAGGAAAAACCCTGGATTTACACCGGAGCCATCGGAACCTCGGGCATGACCATGAACATACTACCCGGCAAGGCCTGTTTAAAGTGTCTCTATCCCACCATCCCCAAGATAGGATCCCTCCCCACCTGTGACACCATGGGGGTTTTAAATACCATAACAGTAATCATGGGTTCCATGGAAACCACAGAAGCCCTGAAAATACTCTTAGGTCATATCCCCGTGGGTACAGACAGCAGACTAAGGGTATACGACGCCTGGAACAACTCATTGGATGAAGTACTGGTACGGAAGAACCCGGAATGCCCCTGCTGTGCGGAGAAAAACTACGAATACCTGAATACAGAAGATAGAGAAGTGATCACCTCTCTCTGCGGAAGAAACGCCATCCAGATAACCCCTGCAGATCCTAAAGAACTATCCTTGGATGAAATGGCAGCGAAACTGGAGCCATTGGGAGAAGTGAAGAACACGCCATTCATACTTATATTCAAAACAGAAAAAGAGGAAATATCCATCTTTAAAGATGGAAGGGCCATCATCAAAGGAACCAACGATGAAAAGGTGGCCAGATCACTGTACGCCCGGTATATTGGGACATGAGTTCATATATTCTGTGTCCGAATCCTTATAATTTAAGATAATAGCGTCCAAAAAACCTTTGGAATTTAAGATAACATGGAGATTAAGACCCTTAAAATTGGAAAAAAGAACAACAAACTCACCGAGAGCATAATCCATGATCTGAGAGCATCTGAGGATATCGGTGTAAATAAATGCATTCAATGTGGGATGTGCACATCGGTCTGTCCCGCATCAAGACATTCGGATTATGATTCCAGGGAAATAGCTAAAAGAGTACTTGAAGAAGATGAAAGTGTAATTTTTGATGATATCATCTGGAACTGTTTCTCCTGTTACAGCTGTCATAGCATATGTCCGGTGGGTAACAGTGTAGCTGAAATAGTTCAGATATTAAGACAGAAGGCAATTGCCCAGGGGAAATTAGAACAGGTAGTTACTTTTCTGGCTTTTGGTGAAAGTTTAATGGAATTAGGGATAGGATCCATACCTCTGGAATATTTCAACATATTGATTGAAATCATCGGAGATGAATATTTGGATATAAAGATCAATCTGGATGATATAAGGGAAGAATTAGGACTGGGAAAATTAACCTTACCTGAAGATGATACGAGAGACATAAAAATTATTTTAGAGAAAACAGGCTTTACAGGTAGATTAGAAAAACTGAAGGCCTATAAAGAATCAAGTAAAAATTCAAAACATAAGGGATAATCAATGAAAAAAATACCAGATAAAGATATCCTAATCTTTAAAAGCTGCCTGGTAAGTGGTGAATACCCGGGAGTGGAGTCATCCACCAAGTACCTATTTGATAAACTGGGTGTTGAGTATGTTCTGGATGATAGACAATCATGCTGCACAGGTTTAGGATACTACTTTGATCTATTTGATCAATTCTCCACCACCGCCCTGGCTGCTCGAAATTTCGCCATAGCCCGGGAGATTGAACATAAAAACATAGTAACTTTATGTGCAACCTGCTACGCCATACTTAAAAAGGCCTGTAACATCCTAAATGAGAATGACACGGTAAGAAATAGGATAAACCAGATATTTAAAGATTCTAAAATGGATCATATGGAATATTCTCCAGGTGACTTCGATTCACACAGTAACATATTCCACGCTGCAGAGATACTATGGAATAAAACTGCAGAAATTAAAGAAATCCCCAAAATAGATTTATCTGACTTTAAAATAGCCTCCCACCACGCCTGCCACTACTGCAAGGTCCATTACAAAGAGGAAACCATAGGTAATATGAGAAATCCCATGATCATAGAGGAACTGGCCAAGACCTGTGGAGTGGAAACCGTAGACTGGTACGACCATAAAAGAACAACCTGTGGCGCGGGTTTCAGGCAGCGTTTTGCTAATTTAGATCTTTCCCTTGCAGTAACTGCAGATAAACTTGTGAGTTTACAGGAAAATGATGTGGATATTCTGTTACATATGTGTCCCAACTGCCAGATGCAGTTCGACCGATACCAGCCAGTTATAGAAAAGAACTTAAACACAAAATTCGACCTGGTCCATCTTAACATAGCCCAGTTTTTAGCACTGGCCATGGGTGCAGACCCTTATAAGGTGGTGGGAATTCAAACCCACACCGTTCCCCTGGATGATATTTTAGAAAGGATAAAGCAGGCTTCTCCAGTTGTTATATAATATACAAGATAGATATTAACAAGAGGTAATTTAAAGTGAAAAGTTCCCCGTTCTCCAGATACGCCCCCAAAAGCAGCATCGATATAGGCGTCTTTCTATGTCGGTGTGGAGGGAACATATCTGATACTGTGGATATTGAAAAACTCAAATCCAGCATAGAAGGTGCTAAGGTAGTTAAGGAATTTGAGAATCTGTGTTCTGTAAAATGTCAGAAAAATATCCGGGACATAATACTGGAAGAAAACTTGGACCGGGTGGTGATAGCAGCCTGCTCACCAATCACCCATAAGAAAACCTTCCAGAACCATGTGGCGCCCTTAAATCCCTACCTATTGGAGATGGCCAATTTAAGGGAGCAATGTTCCTGGGTGCACACCGATGGTGAAAAAGCCACAGATAAAGCCATAACACTCACCAATGCCGCTGTAGAAAGGGTTAAATATGCCCAGCCCATGGATACCGTGGTTAGAAAGATCAAAGACAGCGCAGCCGTAATAGGAGGGGGTATCTCCGGGATAACCGCCGCGCTTTCCCTGGCAAAACAGGGAGTTAAAGTCCATATAATCGAAGAAAAACCCACCGTAGGTGGGAACATGATAAAGATCGGTAAAGTTTTCTCCCCGGAAAAGATGGTGGAGGAATGTGCCCTATGCCTCTTCAACCCCCTGATAAATGAAGCTTTAGAGCATAGAAATATCGATATCATCACCTCTGCTGAGCTTATCTCATCTGAGAGGAAGGCGGGTAACTTCGACCTCCTGGTAGAGAAGAAACCACGCTACGTGAAGGAGGATAAATGTACAGCATGTGGTAACTGTGCCGAGGTTTGCCCGGTAGCTGTCCCTGACCAATGGAATGAGAATCTAATGTACCGAAAGGCTATCTACAAACCATTCCCCCAGTCCGTCCCTGACGTTTACACCATAGATGAGGAGAACTGTATAAAATGTGGTAAGTGTGAAGAGGTCTGTAAAATGGATGCCATCGACCTCAAGATGAAAAAGGAGTTCATCCCCCTCACCGTCGGTTCCATAGTAATAGCCACCGGACACAAGGGATTTGACCTTAAAAACAGGCCAGAATATGGCCATGAAAGATACGATGATGTCATCACCCAAATGGAACTCGCGCGGATAATGGGGGTAAACGGACCCACCAAGGGTAAACTACTCACCCCCTCCACTGGAAAAATCCCCAAAAGAGTGGTTATGGTCCAGTGTGCCGGTTCCAGGGATGAGAAACCGGAAGGTAAAAGGTACTGTTCTAAAGTCTGCTGTATGGTGGCAATGAAGCATGCCAATTTCATAAAACGTTATTATCCAGATACGGAGGTAATAATCTGCTACACCGATATGAGAACCCCTGGAATGTATGAAAACTACTTCAGATACGGACAATCCAAGGGTATAAAGCTCATAAGAGGACGGCCTGGAGAAGTAGTGAGAAAAAACGGGAAAATGGTGGTCCGAGTAGAGGACACCCTCCGTGGAGAGCAATTAGAAATAGAAACGGACATGGTTGTCCTGTCTGAAGCAATGGAACCCTCAGAAGGCACGTTAAAGGTTGCAGACATATTGAATGTGGGCCTCACTGAAGATATGTTCGTCAAGGAGAAACATTCCAAGATCAAACCGGTTAACACCGACGTGGAGGGTATCTATGTCTGTGGAACTGCACAGGGGCCTAAAGATATTACAGACAGTGTTTCCCAGGCAAACGCAGCAGCCTCAAAGGTTTCAGAGATGATGAACGGTGGACTGGAAATAGAGCCCATAATAGCCGAAATTGACCAGTCCAAGTGTACCATGTGCGGAAAATGTATAGACGACTGTAAATACAAGGCCATATACATGTACGATGAACGTGTATCTGTTGACCCAATAGCCTGTACTGGATGTGGAATGTGCGTCTCCAGCTGCTCAGATAATGCCATTGAAATCATGGGCCAGACGGACAGCCAGATCTTCGCCATGATCTCCGGTATGCTGAAGGATAAAAAGGACGGCGAGAAAATAATACTGGCCTTCCTGGACTACATAGGCTACGTTGCCGCGGATAACATTGGAATCAACAGAATATCCTATCCAGAATCAATCCGAATCATCAGAGTCACATCCATCAACCGTTTGATGATTAAACATATCCTCTATGCCTTTGAAAACGGTGCTGACGGAATATTTTTAGGAGAATATCCGGACGACCGGGTCTATCCAGATATTCAGGAGAAAGTGCACGAGTTTAAAGCCGAGCTGATTAAAAACGGTATAGATCCAGATAGGTTGATGTATTACAAGGTTTATGCACCTTTCTACCGGGGACTGGCAGCCAAGTTTGAAGAATTCAACAGACAGGTGAATAAATCCCTGGATAAATACGAGGCCATCCTGTCTAAGGCTTCTTCTAAGGATCTTTAATATCTAATTCACTGGACTTTAAGGATATCCAACTACTTTTTTAAATTCTAATAACCTTTTTAACTAAACCAACTAGTTTCTTAAACAGATTCAGACTATTCTTTTTGAAATTTTCAACGAACTTGAAGGTGGTAAACACCAGAAAGACAATTATTAGGGTGATGATCCATATCAACAGGGAGACTATCTTTTTCCAGGGCTCATTCATGGCCCATGATATCCATGTTCCTCTGAGTTATAACCTGATTTTTTAAGGTTACGGAGATGTTCTTCTCTATTAACTCTATTTTAACATCAAAATTGGTTATTGTACCCCCCCCCTAAAACCTCAGTCAAACCCATCTGGACTGGATAGTTAACAGTATATTCAATGGTGATGGGTACTGTTTTCCCTTTAAGTTCGGTACTGTTGGGGATGTTAATTCTATCGATGTTCAAGACCATCCTTTCATATGGGATCGTTGGAGCTGTACTTGATCTCTGATTTGCCCGGCCACTCATCCACCCTCGTATCCGTGGGCTGCCACAGGGACATGTTTGGGGAGTTGGTAATATGGGGTGCTATAAATAATGCATCGTTATGCAGGCCCTGAATGGAGTCCTTACCCAGTCTAATTTCACGCTGAAGTATCCACCAGGGCAAGGTAGCCAGTTACGGTGGTGGAGTCCTGGTTAAATTCCTGTAACTTCAATGCAGGTGGGACTAAAACGAACCAGTAAACTGGTATGCTAATGAGGATACCCACACATATAATGAATGTTCAAAGATCTGATATCTTCGAGATCTGATATCTTCGATTTTTAAGTATTTAACCTTCATTTTATCCAGCTTTCTTTTTATAAAAATAATCTGTGTTTTATATTCTATGTCCTTTAGAATAAATATAATAACATTTCTATAAAACGCAAAATAGAAAGCCTTTTAAATATCGGGAAGGGTTTAAATCTTTCCAGAAAAGATTCAGTAATGGGCTGGTTGGGGATGGACCTGCTCTATATATTTTGTTTCGAAGATTTCTTTCCTATTTAAGCCGCCCTGCATGTAATTAAGGTCTTTAAGTACCGGAATAAATTTGAGAGTGGATTTGATGTATTCTTCCGGGAGACTGGCACAGTATCTGGGCGAGATCTGGAAGGTGTTGAGTATGAATTCTCTACTGACCGTCCCCATCTCCTGGACCACTATTTCTGCTGCAGTATCTGTCTGGGTCCTTATCAGGTTACAGGCATCTTCATGGGCCTTCAGAAAGTCCAGGATGTAAATAGGATTCTTTTCTATTAATTCCTCCTTCACCACTATCCCATAGCTTGGATTGTAGGGCCAAAGCTTGTAAGGAGGAATGATAATCTGGGAGTGGGCTTGCTTTGAGGCTGCCGTTGCCAGGGATGGTGTGCCCACTCCTGCGGCGATTTCACCATCTTCCAGTGCTTCCGATATAAAGTCTGCCCAGGTATAATTTTTTATCTCAATATCCAGACCTTTGGTCAACTGTCGTATGATGATATCATGTATAGAGCCCCTGGTGGGGGTGCCGATACTTTCACCTTCAAACTGACCTAAAACGGATGATATATCCCCCAACTCATCATAAGTTTGGTAAGAGTGTGATCCAATCATGACTGTGCCTTCTACATGTCCACCTCCCACACATTTAATTTCCAGGCCGTTTTCAATACCCATCATCACGGGTGGCAGACCGATGTATCCCATATCGATTTCTCCCCTTATGAATGCTTCCATCATGGTTGGGCCAGTGGCAAACAGGGTCCAATGGAGCGGATATTTTTCGAGATAATCTGAGGGCTTGTTTTTCAGTATAAACGAGGTGTGGTATAGGGTTGACAGGTAACCGATACGCATACTGTTCTCCATTTAACAATTGTTATATCCTACTTATAAAAAAAATTTAATACTTGGATGGTGTTAGCCACCGGCGATGGTCTGGAAGATCACGATTTTATCATCCCCACCAATGGTATCCTCTGATTCCAGGGAATTAACATCTTCTCCATTTACTAAAATTTTAATGTAATCTTTAAATTCTCCATTTTTTGCCAGTAACGCTTCTTTAAAAGCGTTTCCGTATTTGTTTATTAGTAAGTCAATTAAACCTGATAAATTTCCTGTATAATCTATTTCTAGGGTTTTTTCTCCTGTTATTTCTTTAAAACGTGCTAGAAATTTTATATTCACCATATCAACTGTCTCC
>WOYJ01000110.1 GCA_011620845.1 Methanobacteriaceae archaeon | reverse complement strand
ATGTTACAGGCGGCATGAACTAATTATACCATCGTTTATTACATCTAATTATATATATTATCATATTATAGATTTAATTTTATGGTGATGAAATGAAGATCGTGGTTACCATCGGAGGATCCATACTGGTTCAAGATAATAGTTACAAAAAATTTAAAGAATATGCGGAGATAATCTCCCAGATGAACACTGAACACAAGCTCTACGTGGTGGTGGGCGGTGGCAAGCCAGCACGCGACTACATCACCATGGCCAGAGGTTTAGGAGCATCTGAAGCTCTATGTGATGATGTGGGTATCGATGTAACCCGATTAAATGCTCGGTTACTCATCACCGCACTCCAGGAAGCAGCATACCCCGAGGTCCCCCATAACTTTCAAGAAGCCCTGGAATACTCACAGTCTGGGAAACTGGTGGTCATGGGAGGTACTGAACCCGCCCACAGTACAGATGCAGTGGGGAGTATTTTAGCGGAATTTATAGGGGCCGATCTTCTTATAAACGCCACATCAGTGGATGGTCTCTACGATAAAGATCCCCGGAAATACACTGGCGCAGTTAAATTTGATGAGATTACAGCCTCCGATATGATGGATCTCCTCTCAAATAAGGGTATCAAGGCAGGGACCTATGAATTCTTTGACCATACCGCTATTGGGATCATCAAAAGATCAAAAATAAAAACGGTCGTTGTCGATGGGAACGATCCAGAAAACCTGCTTAAAGCAGTTTATGAAAAGATTGGGACCACCATTCTTCCGGAATAAATCTTTGACAAACAAATAAATATTAGAAGCTAAAATATTTTAAAAGTACGATCAAAAGGGTTAATACATTACAATCAATAAAAGGAGTTAATTATATGGCAGTAGAACCACATAAACATTGTCCCGGCTGCGGCGCGCCAATGCCCATGAGTGAACGTTACTGTTCACCCCGATGCCAGCAGATAATTGCAGAAAACCAGAAAAAAGTTAAAAGAACCAGAAATATTATCTACATCGTATTTGCAGTGTTTATCATAGTCTGGCTTTATTTCATGTTAAGAGGCACGCTGTTCTAGGTAAAAAAATTAAGTTTTTAAATTTTAAGAAAATTAGAGAGGTCTGATATCCTTTTTAAGGAACTAAGGAAGTAATATATCCCTATTAAGGACGTTAAAGAAGTACGATACTCTTTTTAAGGAACTAGGGAGGTACGATATCTTCCAGTCCTTTCCTCATTTGTTCCCTTTTTTCTTCGTTTTTCTTTTGTCTTTCCCGCCATTCGTTAAGGAATTCCAGGGCAAGCTCGCTTATTTCACTTATAGCTGTATTTAGGGGTTCTTGAGACTTTAAAGATATTACTTCGATTTGTTCAGGTCCTTCAACATTTTTATTTATAACCACGAAGGCAATAGGTTCAACAGCAGCCCCTCCACCAGCACCGGTGCCCTTGGCCATCTGACTATTTCCCTGGCCCTGTCCAGCTCCAAAACCCATTCCTATTCTGGTAATAGGGATTAAAGTTTTTCCATCACTTTCTATTGGTTCGCCTATCACATTATCCATACTTAAAACTTTTAAAATCCCTTCTAAAGTTGAATTTATAGGATCTGAATCACTCACTAGAATTCCTCCTCTGGAATTGATGAAATATAAATTATTTTTCTTTGATAAATATATGGGGATATATAAAAATAAATATACTGTTGATGTAAAGTGGTGGAGATTAAAGAATGGACTATAAAAGTTTGAGAATATTCGCTGGTGAATATAGGACGGTAACATTAAACCACTATATCACAGGATTCAAAGGATTTTAACGACGGAGACTGTGTCGTGGTGATACATCGGGACGATTACTTGAAGCTTATGAAGTATATTAAGAGTTTATAACCATTAATCAATCTTGGGAAGTTTGAAATAAAAGGTTGAACCCTTTTCAGGCTCTGAATCTACCCAAATATCTCCATCATGTCTTTCTACAATTCTTTTACAGATGGCCAGGCCTATACCTGTTCCTTCGTATTCTTCCCTGGTGTGCAATCTCTTGAAGATCCTGAATATCTGTTCCTGATACTGGGGTTCGATGCCTATGCCTTTATCTTCAACACCGAACAGCCATTGATCTTTCAGTTCTTCTGCGGAGACATGGATCAGGGGCGGTCCTTCACCCCGGAATTTAATGGCGTTGGCTATCAAGTTTTGCAGCAGTTGATTAATTTGGGAAGGGTCGCCATTTACAACCGGCATGTCATCGTAGGAAATCTTGGCGTTAGTATACTTTATCGATGTTTTTAAGTTATTCAATACATCATTTAAAGCAACTTCCATTAATACAGGTTCAAATTCTCTGGCCTGGGTGTCCAGCCGTGAAAATGCAAGCAGATCATCTATTAACTCCTTCATCCGTTGAGCCCCATCTATGATGAAGTCGATGTATTCATCGGCATCCTCATCTAATTTTCCTTTATAGCGCCGCTTCAGTAGCTGGGTGAAACTACCCACCATCCTAAGGGGCTCTTGCAGGTCGTGGGAAGCCACATAGGCGAATTGTTCAAGCTCCCTGTTTGAGATCTTTAACTTTTCAACCATATCCCTGAGATTAGTCTGGGTAAGAATCAGTTCTTCATTGGACGTCTTAAGTTCCTCGGTGGTGGCCACCAATTCTTCATTAGTTGCACTGAGCTCCTCTGTGAGTTGTTTTTCCATCTCGAGTAACTGTTGTTTGTGTTCTTCAGCTTTCTTTCTTTCTGTAATGTCATGTACCATTCCCAGAGATCGGATAATTTTGCCGGATTTATCCCTGAAATGGGTGCATTTCTCCTGGACTATACGAATTTCACCAGTGGATTTATTTATCACCCGGTGTTCAATTTCATAGACATCTTTGTTTTCTTCAAGAGAACTGGAATATGCATCATCCACAGCATTTCGATCATCAGGATGCACAGCTTCAAGAAATGCCTCATAACTAGCCTTAAACTTTTGTGGTTGCAGTCCAAATATTCTGTATACTTCATCTGACCAGTATAAACGGTTATTTATTAAATCTAGCTCCCAACTTCCGAGTTTAGCTATCCTCTGTGATCGATTCAGCATGTCTTCGCTTTCCTGAAGCTTCTTGTTGAACTTTACCAAGTACTCCCTCTGCATTTGGAGTGTTTTGTTAGAGGCCTTAAGTTCTTCAGCGAGTTGTTGTTCCTTTTTTAACAATTTTTCGTTCTGTTTTTGTGCCTTTTTACGTTTGGTGATGTCTGTGATGAATGAGTAATAATACTGGGGTGTTCCATCTTTATTTCTAATCAGATGTATCAATCGTTCTACTGGAACTCTGGTACCGTCCTTTCGCATGTACTCCTTTTCATATCTCACCGGGCGGCCAGTTTTGTGAAGTTCTTCCAGCTTTTCCTGTTCCCTTTCCCGAAATTCTTCTGCTGTTAATGTCTTAGACCGATCTACATTCTCCAACTCTTCTCCAGTGTAGCCGATAAGATCTTCGAATGCATGGTTAACCATTACAAACCGTCCATCCGGGTATTCTAAACTAAATGGTTGGGCTGAGAATTCTATCGCGCTTGCAAAAGATTTTTCACGCATTTTAACTTTTTCTAGAGCTTCTTTGGTTTTCCTGTGCCTGATACTTTCAACCAGCGTCCAATTGCCTTCACGCTTTATCAGTGTGAATTGGTGGTTGTATACCACGTCGATGATCTGGTTGGCATCACATCTATCTAAAGAGTAGGTACATATTACCATTATTTGGAAGTTATCCAAGACTTTTTCCAGTTCTTCTTCATAATCAACGAAGACATCCCAGTTTTCTTTCTCGAGCCAAAAAGTGTTCCCTGTGACTCTTAAGCCTTCATAGCCCTGTTCAAGGGCTTCGTTGAGTTTTTCCACCCAGCCATTTAACACTCTTTTAGAGGTGAAACCACCATCTTTAATGTACCATTCAGTGTACGGGATGATTTCAAGCTGTTTTTTATCCATATACACATCGATATCTTGCACTGCTTTCTGCAATGATTCTGTGGCCTCTTTTACACCTAAGGGCTCGGAGGTTACCCACATACAATATTCATTATTTTCCAGGCCAGCTTTAAAATAAGGAACAAGGATATCGGTTAAATCTTCCTTTGTTTGGTAGAACTGGCAAAAATGAGTCCCCCACGGTACATCGCCAACGATTTTTAGACCAGACTTTCTTACAACACCCATGGAATACTTCTCCGGAGCTTTGATTTTTTTTCAAAGTTTTATTGATATATCTCATGGATATTAGAT
>WOYJ01000069.1 GCA_011620845.1 Methanobacteriaceae archaeon | reverse complement strand
GCTCTATGAAGATGCTTATAGGCGGAAGATTAGAGGATAAGGAAGATAAACTAAACGTTACAAATCCCTATGATAACTCCATTATCGACACCGTACCACTGGGAAGCCTACAAGATACCAAAAGAGCGATATTAGTAGCTTACGATGCCAAGAAGGTGATGGAATCCCTCTCATCCCGCAGAATATCCCAGCTCCTCTTTGATGTCCACCAGGAACTATCCGAAAAACTGGATGAATTCACCAGGTTGATGACCCTGGAGACTGGAAAACCAATCCGTGATTCAAAAGTAGAGATGACCAGATCCTTGGATACTATACTCCTATCAGCGGAGGAATCTAAAAGAATCTACGGGGAGACAGTACCTGTAGATGCCGGTCTGGCCGGTGAAGATGCCATCGGCTTCACCATTAGAATACCAGTAGGCGTAGTAAGTGCCATCACACCCTTCAACTACCCGGTTAATCTGGCACTCCATAAGATAGCCCCGGCAATAGCCGCCAAAAACACGGTGGTCTTCAAACCATCCTCCCAGGCACCCCTCACCCCTTTGAAACTGGCGGAATTGATGGACCATCACCTGCCAGACGGGGCGGTTAACTGTTTAACAGGAAGGGGGGAGTTGATTGGAGAGGAAATGGTTAGAAGCAACCTGGTGGATAAGGTATCTTTCACAGGGAGTGTGGCCACTGGACTTTCTATAGCAGAAAAGGCATCCATAAAGAAGCTAACCCTTGAATTAGGGGGAAACGATCCACTAATAGTGTTGGAAGATGCGGATATTGATGATGCTGTTAACGCTGCAGTTAAGGGTGCCTACTCCATCGCCGGACAGGTCTGCATAGCCGTTAAAAGGATAATCCTGGATAACAGTGTGGCCGATGAGTTTATAGAAAAACTGGTGGTTTCAACCAGGAAACTGCGTATGGGTGATCCATTGGATGATAAAACTGACATCGGACCTTTGATCGATGTTGATGCAGCATTAAATGTGGAAAAACTGGTGAACGATGCTTTGAGTAATGGTGCTGAACTCATCTGTGGGGGTAAGCGAGATGGTGCATTTTATGCACCGACTGTTTTAGACAGGGTTAACCCGGATATGGAGATTGTTAGGGATGAAACCTTCGGACCGGTAGCACCTATAATACGGGTTGATGATGTCCATGAAGCCTTCAACGTGGCTAACGATACCCTGTACGGTTTACAGGCCGGTGTATTTACCAGTAGTATAGAAAATATTAAGAAAGCGGTGAAAACCATCGAAGCCGGAACGGTTCTCATAAATAAATCCACCTTCCGTACGGATAACATGCCCTTCGGCGGGTTTAAGATGAGCGGACTTGGAAAGGAAGGGGTTAAATACGCTGTGGAAGATATGACCCGTGTGAAGTTGGTTATTTTTTAGATGATCAGTTAATTCTAGTTGTAAAAAAATTAGCTATTTTTTAAATACAATCCCTTGAAATTCATTTTAGGAAGGTTTCTGTAAAGTTCCTGGTTTCATTTAAAGCTTCCAATGGTATTCCATGGGGTAGGTCACCGAGTTCGCCCTTCACATCCTTCAAGACGCCTTCACCTGCACCTAAAAACATCCCTTCACTGGTCACTCCCTGAAAGACTGCCGGAGGAAGCAAGGCCACTGCAACGTGGTTTCCGTCTTTGACTGTTAAATCATTGGTCACCACGGTTACCGCCCTTTCTCCCAGGTTAACGTTGCATATTAGTAGTTTATCTGACTGGGGGTGTTTGCCTACACTGGATATTAACCCGGTTACTATGTCGATGGCGATGACCGGGTCGTTTATCTCTCCCAGTTGCAGCCTCCTTTTAAGGCCGGATATGGTGTTTAAGAAGAACTTTATCTTGGCCACAGATTCTGTTAACTTATCTTTCTCTCCCCGGGCGGCCAGTTCCAGGAACTGGTGGTGCCAGTTTTCCCCGCCCAGAGCATCTACTATCTCCAGAGCACCATCTTCCAGGCTGCTTATCTGGGGAGTTTTTGAAATTTCCACTGGATCGAGATAACTGTAATAGAGGGACTGTATCTCCGGGACCATGTCCCGGGCGCTTTTAAGGGCTTTCTTCTTATTCCATTTGCCCCTTAAATTGGCACCGTCCACCGTCCTTAAAAAGAGTTCCACCGATTTTTGAGCCACCAGCAACCGGTAATCTTTACTGCTATCCCACATGTTCTCACTTTAAACCGGAATAATGTTAAAAAAATTGAGGGAGCTTACTTGTAAAATGATATTTAAGTACAGAATGTGTAGTTTTTCTCTTCTATGTAATCTTCCATTAGCTCTAAAAGATTGTTGACCTGTTCCCTGGTTTCATCGGGGGTGGTGGTGTCGATGGTTACTTCACTTACGAATTGTTTGATATCCATATACACCACATATATTTCCTCTAATTTTCCACTCTTTGTTGCCTGTCTCCAGTCATTTATAAGCGCTAATTTTCTGTTATTATACATAATTTGGTTAATCAATGTATCCATAATATCTCCTTTAATTTACAATAAAATTGATGATTCAGTATCAGCTAAGTTATACTGATAAAAGTTGTTGTTTTATTCACCTCTAATAATTTAACTAAGATCCTTATAAATCATTAACTTATTTTTAATGATCATTAATGGGTTGTACTAATCTTCGACCATAAAACTATTAAAAAAAATTGAAATTCACCATCATTTGCCGCATTAAACGTTGCATCGTTTGATTTAACTTTAAAACTTTTTAAAATCTTTATAACATATATATAAAATTGATATATGTCTAAAAACAAAAAAATAAACTGTGATGTGGCTTTTTCTTATTTAGAGAATTAAGTCTCAAAATGAACGGTTTAAAATCATTGACAATAGATAAAAGTAGCCCAAATAAGGGTTAATTTATTAAAAAAAGCAACCAACATGGATTCTTAGATTTGAGTTATTTCAAAAGCTTTGGTATGGGCTTTAAATCGAAAAAAGAGTCGTGATAGTTCCTTTTACCGTGTTTAAAATAGTAAACTTTATAAGTGATCGTTTAAGTATCTAAATTCAAGTCCAGAAGTAATCTTAAAATTAATTTCTGGGCATGGAGGCGGTATAATTAATAGGAAATTAATTCTAGCAGGGATAACGCTAGTAGCATTAATGCTATTTGTTAATGTAAGCGACGTTTCTGCTGCCAGTACTACTTCTGTAGATAAAAATTCTATTGTTAAATCTACAAGTACTGTAAAAACTTACGTTGAAACTAAAAAAACAGTTCCAAACAGTGTAACTGTAGCAAATAAAAAAGTAACATCAGCACAATACTTGCAACTGTTAACCACAACTACGACAAACATCAATAAAAACAGTGACAAAGCAGTGACAGTGAAAACTGTAGCAAAAGCACCAAAGCCCAGTGAAAAGATAAAAAGCGGAACCCTAACCAAAAAAGAATACATATCAGTAGCAAACAGAATCAACACTTTCATAAACACCAACGGAAGATTACCCAACTACGTAACCACCTCACTGGGAAAGATGAGACCCGAAAACGTGATCTACACCTACTCAAAAGTCCTCGACTTTTACAAAACCAACAAAAGACTACCCAACACAGTGTCAGTAAAACCATGGAGTACCCTCAGTAAAACAACCGCACCGGCAGGTTCAGAAGGTGTTGGTTTAAGACCAGTCTACATATTATCAGATAATATAAACAGCAAAACCGTTGACAACAACAGAATCAACATCCTGGTAAACGAACTTAAAAAACTGGGACTCAAAGCTTACAATATGGGCGCTGGAACCAACAACATAGCAGTATTCAATAAAGTACCTTCCAATGCATTTGTTGTGCAAATCATGGGAGGAGCCTGTGCCGCTACTATTAAAGAAACCGGAAGTGCCTGGTACAAAAATATAGTGGGTAGCAGGAAAGTCTTCTTCGTCTGGACCGAAGGGGCAAAGAAAATAACCGGTTTAAAATGGTTAGAACGAGCCCATGACGACAACTTCAGTGCAGCCTCATTCAAAGGACTGGCGAATCCAGATAAATACCTCTTAAGCAACGGATACCAGTACTACGAAGGTTACAAAAACAGCAAGGTAAATGAGCTGGCCAAGTTAATTTACAACAAAGCAAAAAGTTAAAATTAGCAATCCTGGAATTTCAGGATTGATCTAATTTTTCTTTTTTTATTTTTTTGTTTTTAATTCTAAGAAATTTTTTTATAAGATTTGTTTAATTTTGATATTCATCTACTAAATTCTAATATTCATCTACTAAAATAACA
>WOYJ01000021.1 GCA_011620845.1 Methanobacteriaceae archaeon | reverse complement strand
ATATATAGTTTTATACAGGATTAAAATTTATATAAACTACTTCGTAATGATTTTAAGAGGAGGAGAAATTTTGAGTAAGGTTTTTATCACCTGTGCACTTCCCTATGCTAACGGCCCCACGCACCTGGGCCACTTAAGGTCTACTTACATCCCCGCCGATGTTTACGCACGTTATAACAGGATGAAGGGGCGTGATGTGCTCTTCGTCTGTGCCACAGACGAACACGGAACACCCATCGCTGTACAGGCAGAAAAGGAGGGTAAAACTCCCCTGGAGATTGCGACCAGGTACCACGAAATGATAAAGAAGGACCTGGAGTCCTGTAACATTTCACTGGATAACTTCGGCCGGACCACAGATCCTAAACATTACCAGACAGCCCAGAACTTCTTTTTAAAACTATTCTACCAGGGTTACATCTACGAGAAGGAGATAAAACAGCCCTACTGTATCGAGTGTAACCGATTCCTACCTGACAGGTACGTGGAGGGTGTGTGTTCCTACTGTCAGGGTGAAGCCCGCGGAGATCACTGTGAAATATGCGGCCGGCACTTAGACCCTATACAACTACAGGATCCACACTGCCTCATATGCGGTTCAATTCCAGAAATAATGGAATCAACCCATTACTATTTCCGGTTGAGCCAGTTCCAGGACGACCTCAAATCATGGATAGATGGTAACGATAAGCTACCGGCCAACGTAAAAAATTACGCCTTGCAGTGGATAAAAGAGGGTTTAAAGGACTGGATACTCACCAGGGACATGGAATGGGGAATACCAGTGCCTCTGGATGAAGCAGAGGGTAAGGTCATCTATGTCTGGCTTGAAGCCCTCCTGGAATACATAACATCGGCTGCTCAGTGGGCTGATAGAAATAATAAACAGTGGAAGGAGTACTGGGATGATAAGGCCATACACTTCATAGGTAAGGACATCATCTACCACCATTCCATATTCTGGCCGGCTCTTCTCATGGCCTATGGATGTAAACTTCCCTACAGCATAGTCGCTGGTGAATACCTGTCACTGGAGGGTAGGAAGATGTCCACCAGTAAAAACTGGGTGATATGGACCTCCGACTTCCTCAAGGACTTTGAATCTGATATCCTTAGATACTACCTCCTGGTCAACGCTCCCCTCACCAGGGACACCGACTTCTCCTGGGAGGATTTCCAGCGAAGGATCAACGATGAACTGGCCGATGTGCTGGGCAACTTCCTCCACCGCACGTTTACCTTCACAGGCCGCTTCTTTGAAGGAAAAATACCAGAACCTTCCAAATTTGATGATTATGACCAGGAAATACTGGACGGCCTAAAAAAAGTGCAAAACACAGTAGCAGAACATATAGAGAACTTCAAATTCAGGGATGGACTGGTGGAGATAATCAGGCTGGCTAAACTGGGCAATAAATATTTCAACGATAAGGAACCCTGGAAAACCGTTAAAAGTGAACCGAAAATTGCAGCCACATGTCTATACATCTGCAACCAGATCTCTAAAACACTGGCTGTACTGTTAAATCCCTATCTCCCTGTTAATTCTGGGAAAATACTGGAAATACTTAAGTTAAACACTTCAGGGGTTAAATGGGAACAGGCCACTGAAAAGATACCAGCTGGCCAGGAAATATCCAAGCCAACACCCCTCTTCTTGAAGATAGAGGATAAGATCATTGAAAATAAAAAGGAAACGCTTTACAAAAATTTAGGAGAGTTAGATGATATGAAAAATATAATAAGCATTGAAGATTTCGCAAAATTAGAATTCCGAGTGGGACAGATAATAGGAGCAGAAAAGGTCAAA
This sequence comes from Methanobacteriaceae archaeon, assembly GCA_011620845.1. Lineage (GTDB taxonomy): Archaea > Methanobacteriota > Methanobacteria > Methanobacteriales > Methanobacteriaceae > Methanobacterium_A. The sequence goes on along the minus strand of WOYJ01000021.1, from coordinate 20,139 downwards.
GGAAGTGAAACTCTCTTAAAACTGATGGTGGATATCAAGGACAAAAAATTACAGGTAGTCGCTGGTTTAGCCAGTAAATATTCACCTGAAGAAATCCTGAACCAGAAAGTGATCGTCCTGGCCAATTTAAAACCTGCCAAATTATTCGGGATAAAATCAGAGGGAATGATACTGGCCACCGAGGATACCCTGAGTGTCCTGAGTGCTGAAGGCGCTGAAACTGGTGAAAAAATAAAATGAATGAATCGGTGCTAATTGGGAAGACAGAAAGATTCCTTAGGAAAATCGGAAGGAAAAGCATAGATATCCCTGCACTTTCTAACATCGACTATTTCATTGAGATTTACACTTATTTTAAAGAAAACCTGTCGCAATTGCAGGATTTAAGGGACACCATGGAAGTGAAGGGTTATAAGGCACCCTACCGTTCCATCGTTAAATACGGACGTCCCTCGGCAAGTGAGATGCAAGTGGAAGACCTCCATGATATCACCAGGCATACCCAACACTTTCGGATGAAAGCGGCCGCTAAAAAAAACATACTCGACCGGATAAAATCATCCATAGCCTCCCATAAAATAGCCATAGGTAACCTGGAGGAGTATGGAGTAATAAAATGCTCTTCATGCCAGAATGAGTACCAGGGCCATGATCTCCATAATATAATAGCCAGGAAGTGTTTATGCGGCTCAGATAAACTAGAGTTAACCCCAAACATAAAGGGGGTTTACAGGCTGGATATAATTAACTTCCTACCTCTCAGCGGAGATTATATGGTGAAGATGTCCCAGCTTTCACCCTTAGGAAGAGAATCATTCCGAAAGATAGTGCGCATCTTAAAGCAGGAGAAGAGAGGAAGTGTAAAGACCCTTTCACTGGTGGTAAGAGTCTTTGAGAATGGTAGATGGGTCAGGAAACGGGTTAATTTAGATGGTATAAATCAAGTGAACTATGAAAAGGAAATAAGAAAAGAGTACGGTTCAGATGCCCGTATAGAATTCATGCAGTTTCACCGCAGCCGACCGTCCATCATCAACGATAAACACGTGCAAACCGCTTTAAGTCTGGGCTACGTAAAACTGGCCGAAGATAAAAGCATGACGATAATGGACTCAATTTTAAGACAGTACCTGAAAAATCCCGAGAAAATAAGAATCTACAACGAGGCAGTAGAAAAATCCCGGAGAAACTCCCTAAAAATGGGGGATTTCGAAGACCAGATGACCCTGCAGAGGGAGTTAATGGATGAAGAGCTGCAGAAAAATGGTTTGGTTGATGAGAAGGGTAAACTTGACCAGGAACTGGAAACAGACCTTAAATTAAAGAAAAAAATCGATGAATGCCTCCTTTTAAATATTCCCCTGACACTCATTACCTGGGATATAATAAAATATTACCTTACAACTTCTTATGATCATAGAACCAAATATTCAGGTTCTTTCCCAAATCTAAGACCATATCTGGATACCAATCAAATGAAAACCTTTGAAAACTTCCATGAACAGGCCATAAATATACTGAAGAACCATCTTAATGAGAACATTCCCTACATATCCAATATCAGCAGTTTATTAACTGGAAAATTTGAAATAGAAAAGAAGATCAAGGGACTGCACGTGAAAACCAATCCATCTGCAGTGGGCGCTGCCGTTTTGAATTCAGTAGGCAACATAGACCTGGATGAAGCTGCCCAGATATTTGGCCTGAATCCTGAAGAAGTAAAAACTGAAAGGGATAAGATAGAAACATTCCAGAAACCATCATCCAGAGCCAAGCAATTCCTGGAAATGATCAAATAGGATAAAAAAAAAAGTTATAATATGAGTATAAACATTTACAGGTGCTAATATTGGGTTATGAAATCCACGTAAGCAAACCACTGACTTCTCAGAAGATCATGGAGTTGCTGGATAAAAATCCAGAGCTAAGGAAGATAACCTGCCCTCCCAGCCTCTACAAACGTATCCCCACCCGTTACCTGGAAGCACTCTCTGCACTGGGTGTGGAAGTAGAACCTGTCGAAAAAATAGGAAGACCCCGGAAATATGGGGAAAAAGAAAGGGATATGATGGGGAAGATGTTTAAACAGGGTTACACCCCTCAGGAGATTTCAAATACCCTGAATATCCCCTTAAAAACCGTGTATTACTTGAATAAAACACCCCTAAAAAAGGGGAGGAAATCTAAATATTCACTGGAAACTGTAAGAAAGGTAAAGTCCAGTCATAACGAAGGCGTATCTGCCAAGGAAATATCAGAAAAATTGGACATACCACTGCGAAGTGTTTATAGTCTTTTGAAGAGAAGATATTCATAACGTTGGAAAATAAATGTTCATAAAAATCATAATAAAAAAAATTTAAAGGATACTACCATGGCCATAAACATCCTGAAACCAGATCTGATAATGATTGCCAGTATCTGCGCTGTCATCTCCTTCCTTGTCACCTACCTGGCCATGCCCCGGTTGATCAAGAAATTAAACGATGCAAAAATAGTGGGAAAGGACATCCACAAACCTAGCCAGCCTAAAGTAGCTGAGATGGGTGGTATCGGAATCCTTTTGGGGTTCATAATCGGTTTGTTCGTGGCAATCTACCTCTACCCCGCCTTACAGTTCACCCTGGTAATCACCCTGCTGGTGATCCTCCTGGTGGGAATGGTGGGCATGGTAGACGATCTGATTCAACTATCGTCTAAGGAGAAACTAATACTTCTCTGGTTTGCCGGATTACCCCTGATATGGATATCACCCCCAAATGTGGGGATAATCTACATGCTCCTCATACCAGTGGCGGTTACCATAGCCGCCAATTTAACCAACATGCTCGCCGGACTCAATGGGATAGAATCCGGACTGGGAGCCATCGCCATGACCTCCCTGACCATTTCATGCTTGATCATGGGCAAATACGATGTGACCATCATATCCATGGCCATGTTAGGCGCCCTTCTGGCCTTCCTAATATACAACCGTCACCCCTCCCGCGTGTTTCCAGGAGACGTAGGAACGCTGATCATCGGAGCAACCATCGTGGTGATTGCTTTCATTGGAAGGGTTAAGATGATCGCCCTTATCGTCCTCATCCCCAACATAATAGACAGTGCCCTTAAGTTCTACAGTGCCGGGGTGATGGAAAGACAGGATCATAAACCCACCGAGGTGAATGGTGATGGAAAGCTCATCGCCCCTGACGGCGGATTCAACTCCCTGATTCGAAGCGTGTTACGCCGGCCCATGAGTGAACAACAGGTAGTTATTATAATCTGGCTGATTGGTATACTCTTTGGTGCCATTGGTATCATACTGTCTTATGTTTTAAAAAGCAGGATAATATAATCTAATTTTATTATTTTAAATCAACCATTCGACACTAAATCAAGCAATCCTTCATCCATTAAACCCATTCCACACCAGCTGTAGTGAACACATACTTATCTGAAAACGCCGGGTTAAAACCAACATTGGTTAAATTTTGAGTTTTAAAAACTTCACATATGCTTTTTCTAGCATAATAATTTATCCTCGAACCTAAACGATACTGTTCTGCACTGTCCATCCAGGAGCCAGTGACGTATATCTTCAACTGTATCCAGGTACGATTATATAAGGGGTTAACACCCTTATTTTCATAGGCAATCTTCACGATCTTCACACCGGAAGGACTTACCAATCGGGGTTGTTCTTGAATATAATCTTTAAAAGTTTCTTCTGGATAGACCGCCAGAGAATCTGCCAATACACCTTGAACTGCTCCACTTCTAGCAGCTGCCATGGCATGGGTCAGCTCACTGTCATCAAAGATATAAGCGGCAACTGCACACGTAAGAATTAACATAAACCCGGCTATTATGACGAATTCCACAGACATTTGACCTTTTATATCCCTATAAGGATTCCTAAGATCCATAAATAGACTTTCCTAAGATGTTTGGTTATTTTCTATTATAACGATCCAGTTATCTCCCTTTCCTTCTCGTTTGTTGATTATAACATATTCCTTTGCTGGTAGTAGGATGATCTTGGAGCTCTGTAGGGTATCATAAGTTTTGGAAAATTTTTGGGGTATTATGTACGCCAATCCCCGTCTATCTTCCAGTACTACCAGAACTCCTGAGGAATTTACTTCCACATGATAATCTTCATCTCTATTAATTCCATCGGGCGTTCTAATTTTAATAACATGCCCATTTCCACCGGCATATGCTTGGTTTATTGCGCCAGCTATATTTTCAGCTAAACTTCTGGCTTCAACCAGTTCTTGAGACCTATCAACGGTATTAAATCTGTCTGAAATCAACGTTGACGTGTATCCTAGAATTATTAGGAATATAAATGCGGCAAATAATAGATCTACGCTTATTGTACCCTTGCTATCCATAACCATATTATAATACTTTTTATATATAAAATTATTACTTCAATTGTATGTTATTCAACCACAACAAATATATATTACTTTTGCCACCTATAATATTATCACTGTTAGAAGGTACTAACCATGATGACCAATGAGAAATTTGACTTAGTAGTAGAAATTGAAGAAAATAAAGCACCCCCAGAATTCGATGAATATATGGCCATAGAAAAATTAGAGGATAAATTAAAAAATTACGACTCGCGTTTTTACATCAAAGAATCAGAATTCTACAACGTCTTTTTAGTAGAACTCCTGGAAACGAATATAAACGCAGCATTGAAACTGGCGGAAACATCCTTAAAGAAAAATTTTGATGTAGTCCCCATAGAACTTGTAGTATCCAGCAAGCCAGAAATAATACTGAAAAACATAATAAATATCAGTAAAAACAAAATCAAAGACGGAGAAACATTTACAATAAAATGCAATATCAGAGGGACCAGATACATAAAATCAAAGGAAAAATTCATGGATTCCATCTATAAAGAATTGGAAAAAACAAAGGGCCAGCCAGATGAAACCCGTCCCGACTGGATAATCCACATCGAAGTGGTGGGTGAACACACAGGTATCAGTGTGGTTAAAAGAAAATGATATATTAAGATAAGTTTTACCAAATTGGGTGGAATTTTTTTAATTAGAATTACATGATAAAACAGCAAGAAATACTGAAGTATTTAGTTATTAAACACCATATCCTATCTCTTTTTTTATTTTTATTCTCAGATGACAGTATCAACGATCTGATCCCCATCAAAGATCATAAATATTGGTGATGATAAAAATTAAGGATGGAAAAAAATTTACGAAATAAACAGGGCGCTTTCATGTACGAGATTTTCCTCTTTAGCGGCGGAGTTTACAGATTCGATGAATTAAAGGAAGCAGTTGAGGACGTTGGAGGGGTGGTATTTAAAAAGAACCTCTTCCAAATCAGCCGGGGCAGCTCTTTCCTAGCGGAAGAAGTACAGGTCATGTTTATCATACCCAAAGAAGAGGAAAACCATATTAAATCTTTAGCAAAAGAAGTCAAAGGACATTTGGAAAAACTGGACATGGAAGACTTAAAGAAGAAGGACTTACTTACCTATATCGCAGTCTGCGATGCCTTGATCAAGTCAGGCGAATGGATGAACCGGGATGAAATAGAAGAAGGAATAGAATGTCCCTGTCCAGCACAGCTCTGTGAAAGCCAAGACCTAGATGCCTGTATTCAAGACGAACTGGATGAATCACTGGAAAGGTTCTGTAGAAAAAACGTGTTAAAATCAAGGAAGAAAGAAACTACCGAATACTACTTAAAAGAAGAAGGTTAACATACATCTTATTATGATACAGGGAAGTACGATAATTACCGTGGGGATACTGGTTATCTTCATTGGATTCATACTGATATTTGCAGGCACCGCCCTGCAGACAACTGGTAAAACCAGCGATGTGAAAACCGGGGGCGTGGTCCTAATCGGCCCCATACCCATAATCTTCGGCAGTGACAAAGGCACCATCGTCACAGCAGTGATAATGGCCGTGATCCTGATGATCCTGGCTTACTTCTTATTCTATCGGGGGCTCAGGATTTTTTAAAATCCGTTTATACTTTTTGATGCGCGCTTTAATCCTTTTGATGCCACTTAAAAACTTTTCTGATGCCACTTCCAGGCAGTTTCGATGATCAAGGACAGATCAAGATATTTAGGATTCCAGTCCAGTATCTCCCGGGCTTTATCTGAACTCCCCACCAGTACTGGCGGATCACCGGGTCTCCTATCAACTTCTTCAACTTTTATTTTTCTCCCAGTGACTTTCCGGGCTGTTTCTATAACCTCCCTTACTGAGAAGCCCTGACCATTGCCCAGGTTAAAAACCTCACTTTCACCCCCACTTTGGAGGTATTCCAGGGCTTTTATATGGGCGTCTGCCAGGTCCATCACATGGATATAATCCCTTATACAGGTCCCGTCCGGTGTGGGATAGTCTGTACCGAATATCTGGATATTATCTCTCCTACCAGTGGCAGCATCCAGTATAAGTGGTATTAAATGGGTTTCCGGTTCATGCAGTTCCCCTATTTCTACATCTGGATCGGCACCGGCTGCGTTGAAATAGCGCAGGGAAACATAGTTAAGATCATACACCCTGGTATAATCGGCCAGCACCTGTTCCACCATGAGCTTCGCCTTCCCATAGGGGTTAATCGGGTTTTGGGGGTGGTTTTCGGTTATGGGTATCTCTTCAGGGTTCCCGTAGGTTGCGCAGGTTGATGAAAACACGAAATATTTAACTTTCTCCTCCAGCATGACCTGTAGGAGATTCAGTGTGTTACGAAGGTTGTTTAAGTAGTATTTCTGGGGGTCCTCCACTGATTCGCCCACGTAGGTGAAGGCTGCAAAGTGCATAACCGCATCTATTGGGTACTTTTTAAACACCTCCCGGATGTCGTCAATATCTGAGAGATCTCCCTTGTGGAAGATTCCCCATTCTACAAAATCAGCGTGCCCAAAGCTTAGATTATCAAAGACAACAGTCTCGTATCCCTGCTGGCTTAGTTTTTTGTTGATATGGGATCCGATGTATCCGGCTCCCCCTACGATGAGTATCATATTATTAAACAACCTTCCTATATGATTATTTTTAATGGAATTTATTATTTCTTTCTAATTGATGTTTCCATATGATTTATTAGACTTAAATCCATAAATATATTTGAAAGCCTAATATTGAAGATGGTGTTTGAAATGAAACAATCATTCTATCTAATTTTTATCATGATGATGATCACGGTGGTCACAGCTGGATGCACCAGCCAGGATACAGACCTGAATGATAGTGGCACAGATCAATCTACTATAGAAACCAATCCCACTAATTCTGATGCAAATAACACCTCTTCTAATCCATCTGAAACTCAAAATCCCTCCCCTGAAGCCCAATATGATATAAGCGGCTATTGTTACCATGTGGTGGACGGTGACACCTTAGACGTGGAAGGAGTAGGTAGAATAAGGCTCGTGGGAGTTAACACTCCTGAACGAGGACAGCCAGGTTACACTTCAGCTACAGATTTCATAAAAAGCATGGTCCTGGGTAAAACGGTATATCTGGACATCGACGATGCCAAACACTATGATAAATACGGCCGGACCCTGGCCGTGGTCTACATCAGCAACAAGAACCTCAATCAGCAGCTATTACAAAGAGGATTCGCTGAGGTGATGTATATTCCGCCATCTGAATTTAATCCCTATTCGTGGACTTAACCACGAAATTAAAAAGTAAGTATTAATCTATTTTTACCTGAATTCAGGCAGAACTTCCTTTTTATAAAAATCGATAAACCCTTCCTGATCAGGTCCCAGTTGATGGATGAATACATGGTCGTATCCTGCTTTAATGAATCTATTTATCTTGTCTATATGGTCCTGGGGGTTGTTACCATAGGTTATTCCTACAATTTCGGTTTCAGAATCTAACATTTTAGCCAGAGATTCAAAATAATTGGGCGAATATAATTCCCAGTTTATACCGCCTTTATTTGCAATTATGGGCCAGTAATCATAGGCAGTTTTTATCGCTTCTTCCCGGCTTTCTGCCCAGCAGACTGATGCTTCGCCGTAGCATGGTTTGCCTTTCCCTCCCGACTTCTTAAATATTTTCACCAGGTCTTTTTTTATCCCTGGTGTGATTAATCCGTCAGCCAGTCTACCTGCATTTTTAGCTGCTTTTTCTCCATCAGCAGCCATAAATATGGGTGGAAGTTCGTCGGGTAGGGTGTAAATCCTGGCATTTTCTATGGTGTAGTATTTACCTTCAAAGTTCTGCATTCCACCCTGCCAGAGTATCCGGATCACCTTCACCGCCTCTGCAAACATTTCAATTCTAATATGCGCCGGTGGCCATGGGTCTCCCAATATGTGTTCATTGAGGTTCTCCCCTGATCCCAACCCCAGCATGAACCTGCCGGGCATCATGGAAGCTGCTGTGGCTGCAGCCTGGGCAATGATAACTGGATTTATTCGGATGGTGGGGCAGGTAACTGCAGTTCCCACCTTTAATTTTGTGGTTGACTGTGAAACACCGCCCAGAGTGCACCATACAAAGGGGCTTTCATCCTGTTTATCTACCCATGGGTGGTAGTGATCTGAAGCCATGGCAAAGTTAAAACCTGCTTCTTCAGCCATCTTCGCATAACGCACCAGATCCAGAGGATTTATGTCCTCACTGGATAATTTATAACCTATTTTAACCATATTAATCTCCCATACCATAGTTGTTATTGCCGATTACTTTCCTGTTCAGCCAATAAGATCACCAGATAATATTTTGTTCAAATAATCATAAAAAATTTGGCCAATACCGGCCTATCCAGGTTGATATGGTTTTACCCGTGAATAACAATTTTTATGGGGAAGATCAATCATAAATTCTGTTGAAATTTTACCTTTAAATGAAAAGATGCCCAGTAAATGTTTTTATACTTTGGAATTTTCCAGTATAAAAAAAGGGTTTGATTAAACAAATCTGTAAGAGTGGGATTATCTAATAGAAGATAAAACACATTATATTATTATACGATGATTTATTCTAACTCAGTTTCTACTTTTTTAATTATTTTTTCTGCTCTTGTAATTGCATTTTTTACAAAATCAGCATAGCATCAAACAGCATAATATTCGCTGTCGTTTATCTGGACTTTTCGTATTATCCCCTTGTTTTCCAGGGACATGATCAGGTTATAAACACCCAGCATGCTGAGCTTTAAATCCCCATATAAAAGCGTTCCCTCAAGTGTATAACGTGGAATGTGGCCTGTTTCATCGGTTAAATCTTTAATAATCTCTAAAGCCTCTATCTCCCTTTCTGATAAATTGTAGGTTTCGGCCTTTTTTATGACTGGCTCGTTTTCAATATTTACAGGCTCGGATACCGTATCCTCGGCTACAGGATTATCTGAATCTTCAAGTGAATCTTCACCGGGGCTTTCCACCAGTTTTACATATTCTTCATTCTCGATGAACAGGATTCCCTGTTCTTCCAGGCGCAGGAGATTTCTCTGCAGTTCTTCAACTGATATGCCAAGGTCCAGTTTCAGGATGCCTAAAGGTACTCCGTCCGGGTATTCTATCTGGAAGTACTTTATTCGTTGGGTGATGATGGTTTCACTGGTCATATTATCTTCTTAGTTAACCTTTGATACTTCAGATACGCCGTCTATCTTTTCTATCTGGAAAATATTATCTGCAAAACTTTCCAGCTCCCTTTCATGGGAAACTATGATTATCTGGGGATAGTTCAGTTCGTTAAGTATGTCTCTGATTTTAAATAGCTGTTCTTTACTGAAGCCGTCGGTGGGCTCGTCCATTATGAGTAGATTGGATTTCATACCTGTGGAAACTTTCTGTACGATGTTGTTCAGGGCTAATCTGTATGCTAATGCTACGCTGGTTTTTTCTCCTCCACTCAGGTAATTTATTTCCTGCTGGAAGCCGTCCTGTTCGATTATCGGGGTGAATTCTTCGTCTATTTTCCCGGTTTTGCTGGGGTCATCTATGAGTAGATTGAACCAGTTTTTGAAGTTTTCATCAAAGTCCTGGTGGATATTCTGCATCACATGTTTTTCTATCACACTCAAGGTCGGAATCAGGTAATCAGTGAGCCAACTATGATAATTCTTGAGTACTTCTAACCGATTATGCAACATCTCCTTTTCTTTTATCTCCTTGTCAAGTTGATGTACATCCTCTATTAATCTTTTTACTAAAGTTTGAGTTTCCACCACCTTGTCATTGACACCCCTGTACTCTTCATCGGTACTATCATGAAGGGATTGAATTTCTACCAGTTTTCTATCTATCTCAGGGAGCTGTTTAATTATTTCCTTTGACTTCTTAAGATTCACATCTAATTGTTTGATTTTATCTGTTAGGGTTTCTATTTCCGACTTTTTCCTCTCTATTTCATCTATATTTTTGTTATATTGATATCTGATATTATCTAGGCTTTTCTGTGCCTCGAAGTACTTGTTAAGTTTTTCCTGCAAATCCTCGAGGTGCTGGATGTACTGGTCAAAATTCCCGAAATCAGTATCTTCCTGGATATTTAGAGACAGCATATCATCAATATTTGATAGATTTCTCTCTACTCTATTTATTTTAGAGTTGACATCATCCAATTCATCAAATTTATCTATTATGGATTTATAGTTCGATAGTTCATTTCTAATTTGTTCTATAAGGGTATTATCATCTTCTATTTGCCCTTCACCCTTCTTCTTTACTTCATTTAATACCTTTATTTCCGAGTTGAGTTTACGACTTTCCCTCTCCCTCTCCTCTTTAAGGTCTTTTTTATGCGCATCGTCCAATGGACTTCCACATATAGGGCATATTTCCCCCAACTCGTCCAAATTTTCAAGTTTACTGTTTATATCATCCCGCTGTCCTTCCAATTTGTATATCTTCTTCAGGATGAGATTCACTTCTTTCTGGTGTTGGAATAGAAGATCCCTAGATTCTCTTAATTTCTGGGTCAATTCCTGATTTTCTTTATTGAAATCATCCCGGGTTTTATCCTTCCAACCCTCTAGTTTTTCCTTTATAGTCGCCTTATTTTCCTTAAGCAGCTTTAAAGTTGTAACCAATTCTTTACGATTCTGTACCGCTTCCTTAATCAGTTTAATTTTTTCTTTAAGTTCTTTGGGGCTTATGCTGGTGGGTTTTTCGATCTTCTCCAGTTTGTCCATTTCCGGCCTGAACTTTTCCTGATTTTCTATTTCTGTTTCCTGAATTTCATCTTGATATCTGGTTATTAAATCATCTCTATCTTTGATCTGCTTTTCCATGTGGGGAATTTCATTTTTAACCTGTCTAAGTCTGAATTCAATTTCTTTAAGATTTACAAGCTCTTCCTTATATTTACTTAAGGCCGACTCCAGTTCAGCTCTTTTTTTAGTGCTTAAAGCCAGAACCCGATTATTATCAGTTAGTTTTCTGTTTAATTCTATTAAAGAGGCTCTCTTCCATTCTAAGTCCGAAACCTGTCCACTCAGATAGTTTATTTTGTCTTTTATTCCACTTGAAATTAATTTGGCGTTATCTGCTGCAGTTTTATAGTCTTCAATACCAAAGGCCTTTCTGAGCGTTTCCAGTCGGGTGTCAGGCTTCTGTGCGAGAATGAATTTCATCTCCTCCTGAGGAGTGTAAACAGCATACCTGTAGATGACACTCTGGGCCCGGGGGTTTGGTGGTTCCTTGAAGTTCAGGATATCCAGGATCCTCTCCTTGATCTCAGATGGTGAAAGCTGCACCTTCCTCCCATCCGCACTTAGAAAAGCTTTATCCTGCCTCACCGAATCATTATTACCCCTTACAAGTGTCCTTTTAATCTGGTACTCCTTTTCTTCCACATTGAAGCTTAAAAATACTGAGCCTTTCTTAGATCCCTTACGGAGCAGGGCATCTCCCCTCTGGTTTCCCAGTCCAAAAAGGACGAACTCCATAGCCATAAGTATGGTTGATTTGCCGGATCCAACATCACCCTCAAAAAGGGAGGTTCCACTGGGGAAGTCTATCTTCTCCTTCTCGTAGCTCCGTATGTTCTCCATCCGCAGTGTCTTGAAAATCATATGTGAATGGCTCCGCCATTATTATTTTATTATGTCCTCCAAGCCCAGTACTGAAAGGGATTCGTTTAAAATCCTGAGGTTATATTCTCCCTTTTTTTCGTTGGTTTTCTGGTTTTGTCTCAATATTTTAAGCAGCCTGGTTGCGAGTTCCTTTCCATTAGTGCCTTTCAATTCCTCTAATGGTAGGTCTATGTTTTCTAAGTTTTCCAGAAGGAGGTTCTCCTCTATTTCCTCTACAGTTTCACCTTTAACCCTTATCTCCACATATTCTCGTGAAACAAGGCCATGGTAATTGATACTAACGTGGAGGGCACTGGCCTCCTTCAGGTATTTCCTAACCTCCTGGAAGTTCACGTCACTGGTTTTACCACTGGATAATTCTCCTCTAACCTTTAATACTATGATTCTTCCTTCTAATTTACCCTGGTTTTCCTTCCTTTGAAGCTCCTTTTTTATCTCTTCATTTACCTGGGTTGAATTCTTATGATCCGCATTGAACTCCAGGTACAGGTACTTGGCAAGCTCCAGGGGGTGGAATTTTATATCTGCACATGAGTTAATGTGGTCTTCATATTCTATTATGTAAAATCCTCTTTTCTCTCCCTTGGCACTTATCTCCAGATCCCGGGGATAACCTCCGAATAATGGTCCGGAGTAAGTGATGACACCATATCCATCCAGTTTATCCTCGCACACCCTTTTATGTATATGGCCCCCGGCGTAGTAGTCAAAGTTTCTGGGGAAACGCTTGATATCCATCCCTCCCATCTGAATCAAATATTCAGGCAGGATATTCTTAACCGATGTGTGGTAGACGAATATTTTAAATCCTTCTTCATCCTCTAGGCTCTTTCTATCCAGGATTTCATAGTATGAGTCATCTATGCCAATCTTCCTCCCGGAGATTCCTGTTAGTTTGGCCCCGGTTTTAGGGTCGATGGTGAATATTAACTGGATTTGTTCCCTTCCCTGCTCGTCCTTTATCACTCGGGCATTGAAGAGCTTCTTCATAAGGCCGCTTTCGGTGATAACATCTATGATACTGGTCTGATTGGGGCTGAAGTCGTGGCTCCCGTAGTTGATGTACACGGGGATCCCCTTTTCTTTGACCTGGCTTAGTTTCCCCACTGCCTCTTTAACAACACCCATATCTGGTAGGTTGGAATGGAACAGATCTCCAGCTATGATTATAAAATCAACTTCTTCTGCCATGCATATGTCTAAGGCTTCTTTGAAGGCCTTGAGTTCTAATTCTTTAAGTTCAGGGTATTTCTGGGCCCCTAAGTGGCAGTCTGCTATGTGGGCAAATTTGTACATCTTTCACCAACTGATCTGTTTTATCAATCAAACAAAAAAAATTATTCTTTTTCTATCCAATGAGTTCTGTTTCACCTTCAACTTCCATCCCACCATCATAATTTTCCAGGTACTCATCCACAAACTTCTCAAACTCCGGCGTGTAAATGGGAATGGCAAATTTGGTAAATACACTGCTTACTATTGCTTCACCTTTATCCAAGCTGGCTATGATTCGGTTATCATCTGATAGGTCCTGGCTGGCGCTGTCTATTATGGCCGATCTCTCCATGGACATCTCATTACCCAGGATGATCTTGGTGTTCATGTTGGCCAGAATTGCCCGTGGTATTACACTGGCCAGCTGAGTGATGGCAATCAGTCCCAGCTTAAATTTCCTGCCCTCCCGGGCTATGGTACCGTATATGTTGTTTCCCATTCCACCTTCCAGTGCATCTCTACCCAGAACACGGGGTGCCTCTTCTATCACGATGCTGATTACCGGTTTGTTCTTAAGAACCTCGGAATTATAGGTTTTATATTTATTGAAGATGTTGCTGGCTATGATACTTCCTACAAATAATTCCTCGAAGTCGCTGAGTTTGGAACTGTCGATTATCACTATTTTACCTTCTTCCAGTGATTTCACGATATCATTTATGGTGGATAATCCAGACTCCCCACCGACGAAGAGATTGCTCTTAAATACACACTTCTTCTCATCAAGAGAAGCAACATCCACTATGGCGGATACACCTAACTTGGTCTCTATCTTCCTCTTGAGTACCTTGGCTGTTTTTTCATCTATTCCCATGGGCCGGAGTACCTGATTGTCCTTTTCTTTGGCTATTTCCATTATCCAGTCCGGGCCGTATTTATTATAGAACATCCTCATTGCTTCATTCTGGGCCTGTGAGAATCCACCTATTCCATTGAAGTGGTGTGGTCGTATCTTTTTCACGTTGATGGACAGGGTTAAGGCATCCTGATTACCACTGTCTGGGGAGTAGTATTCCAGCTTCTCACCCATTTTAGGATGGTCCCGCAGCCCTTTCCTCACACTGTCCCCAAAATATTCATTATGAGGATCTAAAACCAGAATACCGGCACCTTCAGAGTCAAGAATACTCCAGAGCATCACCCTCACCAGGTTACTCTTTCCCCGGCCGGTGGTGGCCGGTATGAAGATGTGGTGAGTCAATGATTTGATCATATCTATGTGTACGTTGACTTCCTTTTTCACGGTGGATCCGCTTCTTATATCCCCTAAATAGATACTATTTTTGGTGTCATCTGGCTTCAGGAATCCCAAGTGTTCGTCAGTTATGGATTGGACATCGTTGAAGAAGGAGGGAGGTCTTTTTGGGCTCTTGGTCAGGTATTCTCCCTTATCATTTTTCTGCACGTAGAGCAGGCTCTTGGCCCGGGCTACGAGGTAATTACGCAGGTTAGGTTCCATCACCTCCAGATTATCCCCGTATCCTTCCAGTTTCATCCCTGCCGATAACTCTAAGGTTTGCTGTGGAATCTGGCTCCGGTACTCTATATCCTTTACCTGGATAATTGTATAATCTTGGTTTAGTCCTTCTGCCACCAGTAAATCCCCTAATTCCATGTGGGAGTCGCTTTTCTCCCTGATATAGATGTCCTTAAGTCCGCCTCCTACTATTTGACCGCCTTTCATTTAAATTTCACCTGCGTCGCTTTCTAATTTACCTAACTGTATCATAGTTCATCTAATTTATCATGCATACTAACCGCTTTTATACGGGCGTTGAAATCTTCAAAAAATTCTGTTTTGGCCAGTTCAGAGTCCAGTATGAGTTTGTAGTTGTTTAAATCTTCTTTTCTAACCCGGGCCCATACATGTGCATCGAAGAGACCATATGGATATCCTGGTATGGTTATATCCTTTGAATAATCTGCGATGGATGAAATTAAATCCACTATCTCTTTTTTACTCATGTTATCGGCTTGATCTTTCAATATTTCAAACCGGAAGGATGTACTGGCATTTCTGTTTAACTTAACCACCATTATAACTGCCTTATGTTCCTGTCCCTGCTTACTCCGGGCTATGGGAAAGTAGCACCATTCTTCAAATGAAATGTCATTTTCCCTGGCAAATTTTTCAATGGATGCAATAAGTGAATATCCTGTATTGGTGGTTAACCGGCATGATTTTGAAAGTCCGGTGAAGATGACACCCTTCTTTTTTGCCTTCTCAAATACTTTTTCCACGTACTTATTCTCATTTCTATGTGAAGTTTGAAGTGACCCGTCCTTTATGATGATATCCCCATCTTCCAGTTCTTGATCGATGACATGTTCGGCGATGGTCCATTCGGCAAATCTTCGGGCCATGGAGGCCATCCTTTCCATTAAGGTTTTGTTTCCCAACTTGAAGTCGGGTTCAAATGCCTTTACCTGCAAATCACTCTCAGAGGGGAGATATTCTATAAAATTGTGATCCTCCAGGGCATATTTGGTTTCAAAGCAGGTGTTCCTGTTTTCACGATTAAGGGTGGTGAGTGATAAAAATTCTATCCTCTGTGGTATACTGGATTTTAGAGGAAATGGTCTTTTATCCTTATATATGTTAAAATAAATCCTGTTGAGCTGAATGGAATACTCCGGGGCGGGATATATCTCCTGATTTCCTCCATCTATACTGCAGATTTTCCTGTCTGAACTTGTCTGCTTTATTTGGTGGAAATTTTCCTTGTGATAGGGAAATATCTGGTAATTCTCATCATTAAAATAGGGATTTCCCAATTCACGCTTGGAGATATCTGAACTTAAAATCTGGGCTATTTCTTTGATACTTTTAATGATTTACCCTCCCCTTATAATGGGCTTTAATAATTAAGTATTCAGAAATGAAGTTTATAATTGTTGTTATTAGGTTCCTTCACCTCTACTTTGTTTTATTAATAAAACAGTAGTTTGAAAAACCATCTTTAGATCATAAAAAAAATTAATTTAACCCTTATCTTCCTGATAACCCATTCCATCACCCCTCTTCCATGAGGCATAGATTCCCACCACGCATATGGCTGTGAAAATTATGAATGATAGGTGGATGCTGTTTAAGAGGGCAGGGTACTGGCCGGGTGTTATCTGAACCCGGCCAAGCATAAGGGCAAACAACAAGGTGGCAATACCTATACTCATGGTCTGGCCTATGAGTCTCATGGTGCCCACCGTAGCCGAGGCAATTCCATAGAACTTCTTCTTCACAGACCCCATGATAACGTTGGTGTTGGGTGATGAAAACAGTCCAAAACCAATACCCAGTATAACCTGACTGATTATAACCAGGATCAGACTAGTTTCACTCGTGAGGAATATGAAGCCGAAAAGTCCCAATGTAACCAATACCATTCCTGCAGTGGCTAGTATACGGGCTTCATACTTGTCGGACATACGTCCTGCCAGTGGTGCTACTATGGCCATCATTATGGGTTGAGCTATCAAGACCAAACCAGCTGATTGGGGTTCCAAATCCTTAATGAACTGTAGATAGTAACTTAGAAGCAGTGTGACTGCGAAGGTTGCGCTATAATTTATAAGAGCCGCCAGGCTAGAATAGGCGAAAGTAACGTTCTCAGTAAATAATTTTACATTGAACACGGGACTTTCCACTTTAAGCTCCCAGCGGAAGAATACAACGAAGAGAGTTATACCCATAATCAGGAGTATAGCCCCAAAAATAGTGTTCAGCTCAGTGAATCCGTACATTAAAAATAAAAGCCCCACAGTGTACAGTATCGAACCAGTATAGTCGAATTTTTCGCCCTCAGACTCTATCCATTCAGCACGCAGCTTCCAAAAGACGAGGGCAATTATCAGGATGCCGAATGGTATCATCAAAAAGAAAAGGCTCTGCCATCCCAGATACTGTGTCATCAAACCGCCCAGAATAGGGCCTAATGATAATCCCACGTATACAGATGCCACGTTGATGCCTATTGCCTTCCCCCTTTCCCGGGGAGGGTAGACTTCAGTGATGATGGCCAGGCTGGTGACGAAGATCATGGCGGTACCAATACCCTGAATAATTCTAAACAGGATGAGGGATATTGCAGAGGGCGCCAAGGCACAGAGCATGGAGGCAATGGTGAATATGATTATTCCATAGGTGAAAATCTTTTTACGGCCATGTATATCGGATACTCTTGCGAAGGGCACGGCAAATATGGCTGCTGCCAGTAGATATCCGTTAGTAATCCAGTTCAGGATGATGGCATCAGCTCCAAAAAAGGCCCCCATAGTTGGTAGGGCTATGTTCACTGAGGAGGCCATGAACGGGGTGAAGAAAGAAGCTACACTGGCTACCAGTAAGGCTACAATTTTGAGTTCATCATCTGTACTTAGTGTTTCAGACATGAAAAACACCTTTAAAAAATAGGTAATTAGACGATGTTATGCTTCTGCAAGAGTAGCAGTTCGTCTGTGGATAATTTTTTACCATCCCTGAATTTACGGTATATCTCTTCTGCCTTTTCCTTTTCCTGGATGTTTTTCTCGTGACTGATCCTGTCCTCTTTATTGCGTTCCTTAGCTTTTGCTTTATCCAGACTCTTATTTTTACCCCGTATCTCCTTTAAAATAGCTTTAACTTCCTCATGTTTGGCAGAGGCTTTTTCACGGGTATTTATAAATTCTGCGTGGGCTTTATCTGCTTTGGTTCTTATTTCATCGATCTGCTGGAAGTAGGCGAGCATCTGTTCATGGGTTTCCTGGGCCTGGTCTGAAAGCTCCACCACCTTTGCATGGTAAGACTCAGAGCGTTCCTTGAGTTCCACAGCTTCTTTTTGAGTGTTTTCATCTTCCTGCATGGTCTGAAGCTTTTTCTGGAGGTCGGTAACCTTCTTAACCAGTTCATTTTCCTTACGTATATCCAGGACCTTGGTTTCTATGGTCTTATCCAGTTTTTTTATCTCATCCC
Organism: Methanobacteriaceae archaeon; assembly: GCA_011620845.1. Lineage (GTDB taxonomy): Archaea > Methanobacteriota > Methanobacteria > Methanobacteriales > Methanobacteriaceae > Methanobacterium_A. The sequence goes on along the minus strand of WOYJ01000021.1, from coordinate 1,850 downwards.
GGATCTTCATGATGTCCCTTTTACCAGAAGACCATTCCAATTTCCTGAGTTCCTGGTTGGTTTCATCCCTTAGCTTCTTATACTTTTTAACTTCTTGGTTGATTTCATCCCGCTGTTTCCTGTGTTCCAGGGCCTTATCCAGTATTTCCTTTATACTGGAGTTTAAATCATCCCTCAATTGTTTGTGGGTTTTGGCTTCGTCGTTTAAAGCATCCCGATTCCTAGTTAGTTCCTTCAGATTTTTCTCAAGACCCCTCTTCTCAGCTAAAAGTTTGCTGAAACTCTTACCCGCATCTTCATTAACTTGGGTTTTAGGTTCCTCTTTAACATCTGGAGAACCAGCATCATCTAAAGCAGGGCTATCTTCTTCTTTAGCTGAAGAAACATCTTCAGCCTTAGCAAGCTCTTTGACATCTCGAGCAGGTTCTATATCTTCACCCTTAACAGGTTCTATTTCATCTTTAGCAGTACTCATATTTTCACTTTTAACAGGCTCTTCTTGGGTAGAGCCTTCCATTTTATCATCAGTATAATTTTCAAAAATGGGTAATATTTCCCTTAAATCTTTACCTTCCACCACGATATCAGCAACGTCCTTTAGAGCGGGTTTTGCATTGAATGCCACGCCTAAACCGGCCTTATCTAGCATGGGTATGTCGTTTGCACCGTCACCCACCGCAGCACATTCTGCTGCAGTCAGGCCTTCCTGGTTCATTAACTCCTGTAACACTTCACCCTTGGAACCTTCCACTATTAAAGGTCCGCTGATCTCGCCGGTGAGTTTCCCATCTTCATCATGGAGCTGGTTGCAAAAAATATAATCTATATCCAATTCTTTTATACGGTTAGTGATGATTTCAAAATTACCGGTGATGGTGGCTAATTTGTATCCCTTTTTTTTCAGTTCTTCAATGGTTTCCTCTGCACCTTCCATGAGGGGCATCTTCTTTACCACTTTTTCTATATCATCCAAGGAAACCCCTTTAAGGAGGTTCATCCTTTCTCTGAGGGAGGTTTCAAAGCTGATTTCTCCCTCCATAGCCTTTCTGGTTAATTCAGTTATTTCATCTTCGGAATCCACCAGTTTAGCTACTTCATCTAGGGATTCGCCGTCTACTAGTACGTTATCAAAATCAAATGTTATGAGTTTAATCAAAAGACCACCGATTTATAAATTAAAGTAAAAAGGGGAGGGGATTAAATTAAATTTAATTCAACTAAACGTTCCTTTGTTTTCTCAACACCGAGTTGAGCGTCGTCAAAAGTCTTAGCTCCAGTACAGACAACCTTTCCAGATCCAAAGAGGAGTAACACCACTTTTGGTTCGTCCAGTCTGTAGACCAGGCCAGGGAATTGTTCTGGTTCGTATTCAGTATTTTCCAGGTCCAGGGCCACTGCTTCCAGATTCAACGTTTTTTTCAGGTTGGCGGAGGCCACTATATTCTGGATTTTTATCTCAAATTCATGGGGTATATCGGGATCCAGTGTTCTCATCTGATCCACTGTTATATGTATGGCTTTCTTGGAATCTTCCACTGATTTAGCACCAGTACATACCAGTTTTCCAGAACCAAATATCAAAGCTGCTGTTTTTGGTTCTTTGAGCTTATATACCAGGCCAGGGAAGTTTTCTTGGTTATATTCAACACCCTCCAATGCCGGGGCTACACTGGGAAGGTCAATGGACTTACCCAGGGTCGCAGAAGATACAATATTCTCTACTTTTATTTCCACATCCGTCATATTCTAATCCTCCAGAGCTTACTTTAATAATCTTTATCTATATTTTTTTTGCAATTCTATAAATACACTTAGAATTTAAAGATGTTCTTTTTACACATATATAGAAT
>WOYJ01000139.1 GCA_011620845.1 Methanobacteriaceae archaeon | reverse complement strand
ATTTCAGGTTATAATGAGTGGAGAGATGAAATTCAACTTAGAATTAAATCCATTCCCCAAAAGGGAAAGGCCAACAAGGAACTCATCAAGGAATTTACAAAACTCACCAATTCAAAGGTAGAAATAGTATCCGGACTTAAAAGTCAGCATAAAACTTTAAATATATCTAATTTATCTAAACAAGATTTTCTAGATATTTTAAATAAAAATTACCCTGATTTTAAAAAATAAGATTATAAAAAAAATGTGTATTCTTTGAATCAGTCCTAAATGAACCAGTCCCTGTTATCCTTGTACCACTCAACCGTCTGCTTCAAACCGTCTTCAAAACTCCATTCAGGCTTCCAGCCCAGTTTCTTTGTCTTGGTTGAGTCCAGCGAGTATCTCAGGTCATGGCCTAGCCGATCTTCCACGTAGGTTATCAAGCTTTCTGGTTTTCCCAGGAGGTCCAGTATCATGCGGGTGATCTCGATGTTGGTTTTTTCGTTGCCACCGCCGATGTTGTAGACTTCACCGAATTTACCCTTGTTTAGCACGGTTTCGATACCTGTACAGTTGTCAAGAACGTATATCCAGTCTCTCACATTCTCTCCTGTACCATAAACTGGGAGTGGCTTGTCCTGCATTGCGTTCAGGATAAACAGAGGGATTAATTTTTCCGGGTACTGGTATGGTCCATAGTTGTTACTGCTCCTGGTGATCAGAACGGGTAAATCATAGGTTTTATGGTAGGCGCTTACCAGTACATCGCCACCAGCTTTACTGGCAGAGTAGGGGCTGCTTGGGTCAATATTGCTTTCTTCGCTAAAGGAACCATTTTCTATACTACCATATACTTCATCAGTTGAGATCTGCAGGTACTTCTCTACATCATACTTTCTAACGTGTTCCAGCAGATTGTATGTGCCAAGTACATCAGTTTTAACGAATATGCTGGGGTCTGTAATCGATCTATCCACATGTGTTTCAGCAGCGAAATTTACCACCAGATCACAATCCTTCATGGCCACCTTAACATCTTCCTCGTTACCGATATCACCCTTGATAAACTGGATATCCGGTAGTATATCCTTTAGATTATCTTTATTCCCTGCGTAGGTTAGTTTATCCAGGACCACGATGTCGTAGTCGTAGTTTTCGTGTATGTAGTGCACGAAGTTGGTGCCGATAAACCCAGCCCCGCCTGTTATGAGTATTTTTATTTAAATCACCATAATTTAATTTTCAATTTAATTTTTAAGTTTTATCCATGGCTCTTACCATGTTCTAAAAGCCAGTCATAGGGTATTTCATCGGTATCCGGTGGCAAGCGGAATTCATCAGGCTCATCGTAATTGTAGGGCAAGGTAGGCACACTTATAAAGTACGCTGTCTCGGTACCAACTCCCTTGAAGCCATGGTACACGAATGGGGGGACACTGATAAGCAGTGGGTTTTTTTCACCTACAAAGAACTCATTCAACTCCTCATAGGTCGGTGAGTCTTCCCTGGCGTCGTAGAGAGCCACTTTCATCATCCCATGGATGCAGGTGAAGTTATCAGTCTGTTTCTTGTGCATGTGCCAAGCCTTGGTAACCCCGGGATAGGCGGTGGTTACGTAAACCTGCCCGAATACCTCGTAAATATCATCATCATTCCTTAATATTTCCATGAGCCAGCCCCTTTCATCGGGGATGACCCTGAGTTTTTTTGTTTTAACACCATCAATCATAAAAAAAACACCTTAACGTAATTTGGATTATCAAAAAATTTTATATATTTTATGCTTTATTAAACATTACCATGGAGCGATTATTTATAACCGGTGGAAGCGGACTATTAGGAAGCAAATTTGCCACCGTTACCAGTGATTATGAAATAATTACCACCTACAACACCAATCCCCGAGATGATGCAGTTAAACTGGATATAACTGATGAAAAGGATGTTTTAAGTAAAATCGAATCTTTAAATCCTGACCTGGTTATTCATTCTGCAGCACTCACCAACGTTGATTACTGTGAGGACCACCAGGAGGAAGCAGATAAGATAAACGCCCAGGGAACCTTGAACCTGGTAAAAGCCTGTGAGCAAACAGATTCTAAATTGATTTATGTTTCTACGGACTTTGTTTTCGATGGGAAAAAGGGAATGTACCGGGAAGATGATGAAACTAATCCCTTAAGCTATTATGCTAAAAGTAAGCTTAAAGGGGAAGAGCATATCCAAAATTCTGATATAGAATATGCTATCTCCCGGGTAAGTGTACTGTATGGTTGGCATACCAACTTCAACTTCGTAACCTGGGTTATAAGTGAACTGAAAGAGGGTAACGAGATAAACATTGTAACTGATGAATATAACTCCCCCACATTTGCAGATAATGCGGCAGAAGCAATTTTGAATATTTACTCTAAGGGTAGAGAGGGTGTATATCACATCGCTGGGGATGAGAGGATAAACCGGTTCGATTTTGCAAAGAACATCGCCCGGGTATTTAAACTGGATGAAACCCTGATAAACCCCATATTAAGTGAAGAATTAATCAGGTCAGCTCCAAGGCCCATGGATTCCTCATTATCCGTGGAGAAAGCCCGAAATGATCTGGATATAAAATTATTGAACACAATAGATGGATTAAAAGAAATGAAAAAGGTGACGAAATGAAGGGATTAATCTTATCCGGAGGCCACGGCACCCGCCTACGGCCACTTACACATACAGGACCTAAACAACTTATTCCAGTAGCGAATAAACCGGTACTTTTCTACGCCATCGAGGATCTTAAAGAAGCCGGCGTAACAGATATAGGACTTATACTGGGAACCAACATGCCAGAAAAGGTAAAAGAAGCAGTGGGAGATGGTTCAAAGTTTGGTGTAAATATCACTTATATAATACAGGGGGAACCCAAGGGTTTAGCCCATGCAGTGGCTGTTGCCCAGGATTTCGTGGGTGAAGACCCGTTCATCATGTACCTGGGAGATAACATACTAAAATCAGGTATAAAGGAATTCGTGGAAGGTTTCGAAGAATCTGATTACCAGGTCAGGATACTCCTGCAGTCGGTGGATAATCCACGTCAGTTTGGTGTTGCAGAGCTGGATGATGAGGGAAACGTTATAAACCTGGTGGAGAAACCAGAACATCCCAAAAGCAACCTGGCCCTGGTGGGTATCTACCTCTTTAAATCCTCAATTTTTGATGCTATATCCCGGATCAAACCGTCCTGGAGGGGTGAACTGGAGATCACCGATGCCATCCAGGAGCTTTTAAACACAGAACTTAAAGTGGATTCCCACATAGTTAAGGGATGGTGGAAGGACACTGGTAAACCAGAAGACGTGCTGGATGCCAACCATTTAATACTGGATGTGTTGGAATCTGAGGATAACGGTGAAGTTGAAGAAGGTGCTAAAATCAGTGGTAGAGTTTATATTGGCAAAGGCACAATTGTTAAGAAGAACAGTGTGATTCGAGGACCGGTAACCATAGGTGAAAACTGTGAGATTGAGGCATATATAGGACCTTACACATCTATTGGAGATAATAGCGTAATAATTGGTGGAGAAATAGAATCCTCCATCGTGGTGGGTGACGCGGTTATTAAATGTAACGAACGGATCGTGGACAGCCTGATAGGTAACCATTCCCACATAGAATCTAAGGAAAATAGCTTACCTAAAGGCCATAGATTCATTATAGGGGAAAATTCAGTGGTGCATTTGTAAATTAATAGATCATTAGCCTGTTCAATTAATAAATGGAAATATTAATTAATGTATTAGAAATGTTAATTAGTGAGTAAATGCTAATTTTAAGCAACACATGCTTAAAAGGTGATCAAAAAATGAAAGCTGTCATACCGGCTGCGGGTCTAGGGACCAGGTTTTTACCTGCCACCAAGGCACAGCCCAAGGAAATGCTCCCTGTCTTTAATAAACCAACCATACAGTATGTAGTGGAAGAAGCGGTTTCTTCTGGAATTGATGATATACTGATCATAACTGGAAAGGGTAAAAGATCCATCGAGGACCACTTCGATCGGTCTTTTGAACTGGAATACTCCCTCCGAAACAGTGGGAAAACAGAAAACCTAAGGGAGATAGAAGCCATCTCTGATATGGCTGACATATATTATGTGAGGCAGAAGAAACAGAAAGGTCTGGGAGACGCTATTTCAACCGCCAAGAACCACATCGACGGTGAACCATTCGCTGTTCTTCTGGGAGACACCATAGCCCAATCCAAAGTTCCATGCACCAAACAACTCATGGATGCCTTCTACAAATGCGAAGCCAGCACCATCGCCATAGAGAGGGTCCCTGATGAAAAAATCGAAAGATATGGTATCATAAAAGGCACCCAGTTTTCTGATTCTGTCTATAAAATAGAGGATATGGTGGAGAAACCATCCCTCCAGGAAGCACCGTCCAACCTGGCCATAACCGGTAGATACATCCTGGTCCCGGAAATATTTGACCATATAAAGAATGTGAAACCGGGGGTGGGAGGAGAGATACATCTCACCGATGCCATGAGATCACTGGATGCAGTTTATGGCTACGTATTCGACGGGAAAATCTACGACATCGGAAACACCTTTGAATGGCTCAAAAGCTCCATAGAAATAGCTTTAATGGATGATAATGTAAAAGATGAGCTGAAACAGTATTTAAGAGAGTGCTTAAGTAAGGGGAATTGAAGAGTTAGTTGGGAACCAATTGTTAATCGAAACCATCAAAATATTCATATAAAATCGATTAATACTTATTTTTTAATTTTAAGAGCGCATGATTAAATAGGATAGATTAAATAATAGCACTTTAAAAGACTTAACCAGATAAATTTACTGAATTTTCACGGTACATAATCAGAAACTCAAAAAGTAGAAGTGATGATTAAATGGATATCTCAATTGTAATCCCAGCACTTAACGAAGAAGGAATAGTAGGTAAAACAGTTAAATCAATACCACTTACCAAATTAAAGGAAAAAGGACTGGAAGCTGAGATAGTGGTGGTTGACAACGCATCAACCGATAACACCGCCCAGGAAGCAACTGATGCCGGAGCAAGGGTGGTCCGTGAAGAAAAAAGAGGGTATGGAAACGCTTATCTAAGGGGATTTAAAGAAACCAAGGGAGATATAATTGTAATGGGTGATGCAGACGGTACATATCCCCTGAATACCACCTATGAATTTGTCCAGCCACTTTTAACTGGAGATTACGATATGGTGATGGGCTCCCGGCTCAAGGGAGATATACAGAGGGGAGCCATGCCCACCCTGCACAGGTACGTGGGCAACCCATTCCTCACATGGTTACTGAACGCCTTGTTTAAAGCAGGAGTTTCTGATGCCCACTGTGGGATGAGGGCCATTCGAAGGGAAGCCCTGGATAAATTGAAACTTCAAAGCTCAGGAATGGAGTTCGCTTCAGAGATGATCATCGAAGCCGCCCGGGAGAAGTTGAAGATAGCAGAGATTCCCATAACCTATTATCCCCGAGAGGGTGATTCCAAGCTCAGTTCATTCGCTGATGGATGGAGACACCTGAGGTTCATGATGCTCTACAGACCCACACCATTTCTCCTGGGACCGGGTCTGGTAGTATTGTTACTGGGTGTATCCCTGGTGATAGGAGTATCCTTACTGGGACAATCCCGGATGCACTCCCTTATCCTGGGAAGTCTCCTGGTGATAATCGGATATCAGATGCTCCTGGCCTGGGTGCATTTCGGTGCTTTTGGAGAGACCTATGGTGTTAATAAAGGCTCAGGGGCGGTGAATAAGTATTTAAACTACCATTCCCTGGGAAGAGAGCTGCTCCTGGGTGTGGTTCTCCTGGCCATAGGACTGATCATAGGTATCAACGTACTCTATAGCTGGAGTGCTGCAGGATTTGGCGGTCTGTTCCAAACCCTGAATGCCATGATGGCCTTGATATTCTTTATCCTGGGAATTCAGACCATATTCTCAGGGATACTCATCAGTCTCATGCTCTTAAACAGTCCTGACCCTGAAAGTTAGTAGTATTTAACCTGAAAATTGAAATACTTCTTTATATAAGTTTATGGATATAAATTATTTTTAAGGGGGCCCAAAAGATGAAGATAGCCTTCATTTACGATGCAGTCTACCCCTGGATAAAGGGAGGGGCCGAAAAGAGGATCTACCAACTGGCCAAAGGATTAGCAGATAAAGGCCATGAGGTGCACTGGTATGGTGTGGGATGGTGGTGGCCCGAGTCAGGTAAAAAGGACATGGAAATGGATGGTATAAAGTTACATGGAGTATGTAAACCTGTGGAACTTTATGGGGATGATAAGAGATCCGTTAAAGAAGCCCTCTACTTTGCCTTGATGATCCTTTTTAAATTAAGGGCAGGAAGATATGATATCATTGACTGCCAGGGATTTCCATTCTTTTCATGTTTTACAGCTGGATTCAACTCCTTTTTTGGAAGATCCACAATGGTAATTACCTTACATGAAGTCTGGAATGATTACTGGTATGAATATCTGGGAAAAGCAGGATTTTTCGGCAAGTTAACTGAAAAACTAATGGTGAAATTGACTGATAAGATCATAGCAGTATCTCGTAAGACCAAAGATGATTTACGGAACATAAAGTCATCGGAAAAAGCAGTGGTCATACCCAACGGAATCGATCTTGCGGAAATTAATCAGATAAAGCCTTCACCGGTTAAATCAGATATCATATTCGTGGGAAGGTTGATCAAAGAAAAAAAGGCCGACCTCCTCATAAAATCCCTGGTTAACTTACAAAATACTCTTCCAGATGTAAAGTGCACCATCATCGGGGAAGGCCCCGAAAAAGAGAACCTGGAAAAGTTAAGCGACCAATCAGGCATTAGGGACGATGTAAATTTCACTGGATTTTTGGAGGATTATCAGGACGTGATAGCCCATATGAAATCTTCTAAAGTACTAGTCCTTCCATCGGTACGGGAAGGTTTTGGTATGGTTGTCCTGGAGGCCAATGCCTGCGGACTGCCCGCAGTGGTAGTTGATCATCCTATGAACGCAGCAAAAGACCTGATAATTCCCGGTGAAAATGGATTTATAGCTGAGTTATCAGAAGATTCACTTTCAAATAATATACTAGAAGCATTGGAATCAAGAAAAAAAATGGTAGAAAGTTCTAAAGATTTTGCCAAGGATTACGACTGGAATAATATAATCACCCGGCTGGAGGTAACTTATTGGGAGTTTTTACTTAAATAAAAAGTTTAAATAAAGATTATAACTTTAAATAATAGATTAAACTTAGATTACAGCTTAAATAAAGGATTAATAAACATGAAGATATTACAGACACCAGTCAGGTTTTATCCCTTCACCGGCGGTGTGGAAAACTACGTTTACTACCTTTCCCAGGAGCTGGTGAAATCAGGAAACCAGGTGAAGGTGGTATGTGCCAACGAGCCAAATATAAAAAGTAAGGAGATACTGGAAGGTATTGAAGTAGAAAGACTGCCCTACATGGGTAAAATAGCCAACACCAACATCACCACCGGACTCCCCGGAGCGCTATCAGCTGGTGACTATGACATCATCCACACCCATATCCCCACACCCTGGAGCGCTGACTGGAGCGCTTTTTATGCAAATAGTAAAAACAAGCCCCTGGTAGTAACTTATCACAACGATATAATAGGTCAGGGATTGGCAAGCCTGATAGCCCGTATATATAACTCAGTAGGCCTAAACTACGTGCTCAAAACCGCAGCCAAGATCATCATAACCCAGCCCGGTTACCTGCAATCCTCATCTTATCTAGTTAAATACCGGGACAAAATAGAAGTAATCCCTAACGGGGTGGATGTGGAAAAATTCCAGCCAAAACAAGCTTCAAGTAATGAAGATAAAAGTACCATCTTCTTTTTAAGCGTCCTGGATGAGTTCCATAAATATAAAGGACTGGAGTATCTTTTAGAAGCCCTTAAAATAGTTAAAAATAAAATACCTGATGTGAAATTAATTGTGGGAGGTAAAGGCGTTTTACTTGATTATTATCAGGAAATGGCCGTTTCACTGGGATTAAAGGATAACGTGGAGTTCGCCGGGTTTATCCCTGACGAGGAAATTGCAGATTATTACAGCCAGGCAAGCGTATTCGTCCTACCATCCATCTCTTCCTTACAGGAGGGATTTGGAATAGTGGCACTGGAGGCACTGGCCTGCCAGACACCGGTGGTAACCACCGATATCGTAGGCGTGGCCCAGGATCTAAAACAAGTCCAGGGTGGAATAGTAACACCACCCCAAGACACCCAGAAACTGGCCGATGCTATAACGCAGATACTCAGTGATGTTGAGATGCAAAGGGAGATGGGCCAAAGGGGCAGGAAACTGGTGGAGGAAAAATATACCTGGAAAGGTGTGGCCAGTAATATGGAGAAAGTATATAAGGAAATACTGGCAAAATCCTAAATTCACATCATCTTATTTTTTTGGATTGAACATTTTAAAGGAAATAAGATATAATATTAAATTTAATAAAGAGTGCGGATGGTTTGGATGATGGATATAAACAAGCAAGTGAAGGGTTTCAACATTAAAAAATGGATATTCACAGTTATATTCTTCCTAATATTAACTGATCTATCCATAATTCTAGATATACCCTTTTTAAGAGAGGCGTTCTCCTTCATATTCTTTTCTGTAATCCCTGGCTTTTTGGTCATACTAATATTGAATCTCAAAGGGATGGATACAGTTAAAAAAATTGTTCTATCGGTGGGAATGAGTATTTCCTTCCTGATGATTATCGGCCTGGCTTTAAACAGTTTATATCCCCTGTTAAACCAGCCACTATCCTTCACCCCGGTTTTTGTTACCTTAAACCTCTTCGTCGTTCTACTGTCTATGGCTGCCTACTGGCGTAACCGGAACGCTTTAGGAGATGATTTTGGTTTTAAATTAGGTTTAAAGGATAAACTAAGATCCCCACTGATATTTCCATTTTTATTCCCTCTCCTGACTATACTAGGGACTTATCTTATGAACACAACCCAGAACAACGTTCTACTTTTAACCATGCTCCTTTTAATACCCCTGTATCTGGTGGTAGTGGTTTATTTAAAGGACAGGATTCATCCTGCTACCTATCCCCTGGCACTGTGGCTCATTGGCCTAAGCCTGCTCCTGATGCACGGATTAACCTCCAACCACCTCCTGGGAATAGATGTTCACCTGGAATATTACAGCTTCCAACTCACCCAGTTAAGCTATCACTGGGACCTGAATACCTATTACAACGCCTATAATGCCTGTATGAGTATAACCATCCTCCCCCTGATCTACCATGTCCTCTCGGGGATGGGTGGAGAATACATTTTCAAATTATTCATGGCCATCATAGGTTCTATATTGCCATTAATCGTTTACCTGGTTGCAAAAAGATATATAGCGGGTAAATATGCATTTCTGGCGGCTCTGCTTTTTATATTCCAGCTATTTTTCATGAACCTCCTGGGAGCAGTGAGACAAGAGATAGCCATAATATTCTTCTTCCTCACAATAATGGTTGTATTTGACTCTAAACTGGATAATTGGTTTAGAAAATTCCTTATAGTCCTTTTTATATTTGCAACTTTGATATCACACTATTCCACAGCCTACGTGGCATTCGTACTTATACTACCCATACTGCTCTACCCTTTTTTCAGGAGCTTAATAAAGGAGAGGAAGCTGGTCTTCACCAACTTCGACGTCATAATCATTTCACTGGTACTCATTGCCATCTGGTACCTTTTCGTGGCTAAAGTCCAGTTTGCAAGCGGGGTCCAGGTTCTGGGTAGAACAGTGGAACTAACCGCAGGCGCGGGAATAAGCAGTGCTCTGGTTGGAACCAGGGGCGCCTATGTCCTGGGCATCTTAGGGGTGGTTTTCAAGTCACTCCCCAACATGGTGAGTGTCATAGCCCATGATCTGATATTCGCCACCATACTGGTGGGATTAGTCGCCATAGTCCGGAGGTTCCGCTATTATCAGGAGAAGTTCACCACGGAATTTATATTGGGAATAGTTATATCCCTGGTCTTACTGGTTTTATTCGTGGCCCTGCCCTACATCTCAATTGCCTACGATGTGGCCCGACTGTTTTTCCAGTTGATAATATTCTTAGCACCAGTATTCGTAATCGGCGGTATTTTCGTAGCTAGAATTACTAAAAAACCAAAATGGGATGTTTATATCCTGTTATTCCTTTTAATATTCCTGTTTTCGTGTGTAACATATTTACAGTACAGTGCTCTGGGCCAGCCCTATTCTTCAGACTATGAAACGAACGGCACACTCAGACAGGGTAATTATATTTATGATAGTGAAGTTATAGCAGCCCAATGGGTCTCCCAAAACAGGATAAATAACTTAACAGTATATTCAGATGGAAGAGAGGTTGCCAGATTCTTAACAGCATATGGACCGAATGTTTCAAATGAAAACATCAACAGCTCATTTTTTGGCTGGAATAAAACCATAGATAGGGGTTATATCTATCTGGGATACGTTAACATACATGACCGGTTGATCATCGATATGGGTGATGATTTTATCCGGGTGGATATGGAACCATATCTATTCCTTCTAGATGGAAAGAGCAGGATATACGATAATGGAGGGGCCCTCATATTATGGTAAATGATTCCGAAGCAAAGCAGGGAAGTAAGGAAGGGTTTAAAATATTATTCGTACACCACACAGCAATGTGGTACCGTAAACCATTTTTCCGTAGATTGAGCGAGATCTACGATGTTGAGTTTCTATTTACCAATGTGGAAGGTTACAATCGAACCTATGGCACTGATTTATCAAAGGAAATTCCAGGGATGGAAGGTATAAACTATCGTATAGTCCCTAACAAGTTTGGAGTGGCTTGGGGCGCTATAAAAAGAGCTCTGGGAGAATATGATGTCTTTGTAGGCGGTAGCTGGGATACTCCCACCGATGCATTTGAAACCTTCCTGTACTTTTTAACAGTGAAACTAAAGGGGAAACCATTCATCCTATGGAGGGAAGACTGGGACTGGAACGTTAAAACCACTAAGAGGAAATTTGCCAAGTTTTTGGCTGGATTTTTCTCTCGCAGTGCCGATTCTCTTTTAGTACCTGGCACTAGACACCGGGAATTCTTCACAGGATTAGGGGTATCGCCTGATAAGATTTTCATCATGCCTAATGTCAGTAATTTACACTTAAAGGAAGATGATTATGGAAATTGTGAGAAGATACGCCAAGAGCTTGGACTGGAAGATAAAAAGGTTATCTTATTTGTGGGGCGTCTCATTAAGTTAAAGGGACTTCGATACCTCCTTAAGGCCTTCAAAAAGCTCCATAAAAAAATGGGTGATGTAAGGTTAGTTGTTGTGGGGGATGGAGAGTGTCGTGAGGAACTGGAAAAATTAGCGCACAGTTTAAAGATAGAGGATCTGATTTACTTCCAGGGTAATGTGCCCAATGATTTGTTAGGGGCTTATTATCTCCTCGCCAATATTTTTGTACTGCCTTCCATCACCACCCACCATGCCGATGCATGTCCCTTGGTGGTCAATGAAGCCATGTCCTTTGGAAAACCAGTGGTAACCAGTGATGCCGTAGGTAACACCTTCATGATTGAAGAGGGGATAAACGGTTTTGTTGTTCCAGAAAGAGATTGTAATGCTCTATATGAAGCTTTATATAAAATTTTAATGGACCCGGAGCTTGAAGAGAAAATGGGTCAGGCATCTAAAAGAATTGTTGAAGAGGGATTCACCTATAAGAACATGATTGAAGGATTTAATCAAGCTATAAACTTTATAAAAAGAAGATAAAAGAAACCAGTTATCTAAAATGAAATAAAAAAAGGAAAATCGAACTTACCTCATTGAACTGGACTGCATCTCTGGAGAGCCGTCCTTGCAGTGGTATACTTTATCGAAGTTGAAATCAGATGAGACACTGCATTCCTGGGATTTACATCCCTGTGGATTTTCAAAACATCTTATTTCGTCGCCTATAAAACAAAATACACCCATTTTTCCCGTCTGCATACATTCGTTATAGTTGGGCAGGCGTTGCAGATGCATTTAATCATGGTTTCTTCATTTTTTGGAACCATACCCATAAATCAGCACCTCCTTGTGGTTATTATTATGTATTTAATAAGTTTTAAAATTTTTTAAATTAAATATAAAACCACTTCTAAAGCAATTTCAAGGAAAAACTAGATATAATAGAGAATAATAATGATTACGGGTTTTATTAAGGTTAAAATAAGCCTACTTTGCCTAACAATTATTTTCAATAATGGATGATGAAGGAATTTAAGAGCACATTCATCTGTCCATCTTTATAGCATAGTTAATTCCGTTTAATTATTATTTTAAAGTATAATACAAATATTTGGAGTAGATACAGTGGTAAATAGAGGTAATAATGATTGTTGTGGGCTTTTAGGAAGGTTAAATTGGATCTGATCTCTATCAAAGCCCTTTTAGCTCCTCCTGAACTCCTTTTTTTCCGGGATACAGCTTCTTTATGCCATATAAATGAATCCAAGACTACCATAGATTTATATCCATATTCTTTGAGTTTGAGGGCCAGGTCGATATCCTCACATCCAAAAAATAGATCATCATTCAATTGCTTTATAGGTAGTTTAGACTTTAAAAGTAACGCTGCACCGGAAACCCAATCACATTCAATAAGGTTCCCCGGATAATCCTCTAAACTGCTAGTTTCGGTTAAATCATAGTAACCAGGATACTTCTTTATATTTACTTTACCGCCTAAATTGGCAACCACCTCCTGACTACCATCGTAATCGTAATAGTAAATTAAAGGGGTTAAAATACCAATGTAAGGGTCTTTTTTGGCAGCATGAATCAATTTGGTTAAAAATTCAGGATCTACCACCGTGTCGTTGTTTAAAAGCAGGATGTAGTCCGGGTTGTGTGCTTTCCGGGTGTATTTTATGGCGATATTGTTTCCTGCTGCAAAACCGTAGTTTATATCGTTTTTTATAAGGGTTAAGTGGTTATTTGATATTTCAATGTCATTCACTTGTTCTTCTGCTTCCTGGTTGGTGAGTTCGGTGATTGTTAGGGGTTTGTTTTTTGGGTTGTGTTTGAAGAAGGGGGAGGTTACCTTTACTTTTCCCTTAGCGTATTCCCTGATTTTCTCCAGGGACTGGTCCTGGGAGTGGTTGTCCACCAGTATCACATGGTAATTAGGGTAATTTATTTGGTAGATGGATTCCAGGCATTCCAGGGTGTCCTGCCAGCCGTTCCAGTTGAGTATGATAATGGAAACCAGTGGGTTCATCAAAATTTTCTCCTCATAATAATTTAAAAGCTTTTAAACATCTTTAAATATGATTCCATCAGCGTGTTGAAGTATTCACCTTTGTTGGTTTCATTTCTACCTATTATGCTTCCTGTCAAAACGAGTAATCCCTCTTTGGTTATTAAGAATAGAAATAAGAGTTTATTGTAGGAACTTCCGTACCGGGTGACATATTCTACCGTGTTTTTCAAACTTAAAACTGTCATTTCAGGGATTACAGATTTTCTAGTTATTGTCCTGCCCCTCTTATGGTATACAACTGCATCTGGTGCGTATAATGCTTTCCAGCCCAGGTTATGAGCTTTCCAGGATAGATCGGCATCTTCGCCCAGGGTAACGTAACCGGTGTCCAGTAGACCGGTATCCCTGAGCATTTCCTTTTTATATAATGCACAGGCAGCCATGGCACCTATTACTTCTATTTCATGGTCGTACTGTCCATTATCAACTTTTCCATGACCGCGGTCAACAATTCTCCCCCAACTAATTATATGTCCAGTGGAATCGATTATTCGGGGATTATCGGCGTTCAGCAATTTACATCCCACAATTCCCACTTTTTCATCTGATTCAGCAACATTTACCATTTCTGTTAAAAATTCAGGGGTTACCACCGTATCATTATTTAGTAGGAGGATGTGGTCTGGGTTGTGGGTTTTTTGGGTGTATTTTATGGCTATGTTGTTTCCTTTGGCAAAGCCGTAGTTTTCATCGTTTTTTATAAGGGTTAAGTGGTTATTTGATATTTCAATGTCATTCACTTGTTCTTCTGCTTCCTGGTTGGTGAGTTCGGTGATTGTTAGGGGTTTGTTTTTTGGGTTGTGTTTGAAGAAGGGGGAGGTTACCTTTACTTTTCCCTTAGCGTATTCCCTGATTTTCTCCAGGGACTGGTCCTGGGAGTGGTTGTCCACCAGTATCACATGGTAATTAGGGTAATTTATTTGGTAGATGGATTCCAGGCATTCCAGGGTGTCCTGCCAGCCGTTCCAGTTGAGTATGATAATGGAAACCAGTGGGTTCATAGTGATCACCAGTTTAATCCAGAATACTTAATCCTATTATTTGTTAATCTCTTGCATGGATAACCCTGTTCAGATGCCATAGTAACCGTTCCCCGGCATGCTCAAGGGTCCAGTAATCTTCGATATATTTTAAGGAGTTTTTAGATAGATTATATCTTTTCAGGTCCTTGGAAAGGAGTTCGGTGGTTGCTTCTGCAAAGAGACCTTCGTCACGTTCACTGTGCAATCCGGTTTTTTTGTGAATTACAGATTCCCTGATACCCCCTTCCTTCACACCCACCACGGGAGTGCCACAGCCCATGGCCTCCAGGGGCACCAGACCAAAAGGCTCCATATAAGGGGCATATAAGACTAGTTTAGCCTGATTGTAGAGGAGGACCAGTTTTTCATCATCTATAAGATCCAGTATTTCCAGATCAACATCTAACTGGGAGGCCAGTTTCTTTAGGTATTCCTTCCACTCCGGGAGGGAGAAATTGGAGACTATGACCAGTTTTGGCCGAATTTCAGCGTCAATAAGTGATAGTGATCTTATGATGAAGTCGTATCCCTTGGATGGTCTGCAACTCCCCACAGATAGGACAAAATCTTCTTCAGGGACTTCAAGGGGTTTGAAAAGATCGGTATCTATTCCCAGATAGGATACATAAGAATTAAGGCCATAAACCCTCAATATAGATTCACGGGTGAAGTAGGAGTTGGTTAAAATATTTCGGGCGTAAGAAATATTTTCTGCATCGATTTTCAAATCCCTGTTATCTGCCTGGTTAAAAATAAACTTCTTTAAAGGGTTTATATTAGTATCATTTTCTATGGTTTGGAGGATGGCCTCGTTACGGGGTGGTTGTGGGCAGTAATAGACGAGGGGATGTTTGATGTATTTTAAAAAGAAGGGTGTCATGGTGTACTGGTCCTGTTCACTGAACACCACATCATAATCCCTTGAGTTTATAGTTTGAGCTATCTCTTTTTGAGTTATCTCCAGGTCCCGCAGGGATATGGTTTTAATAAGGGGTGGGACATATTTAAAAGTCGAATATAATGAACCCTTCCATGTCTTCCCCACTGGAAATACAGTTAGACTATTTGCTACATCCTTAAGGGGTAAGAATTCTTCATTGGCAGTGGAGGGTACAAATACATCTACTGTGTGATTATGCTGATTGAGGTAGTCCAGGTAGCCGTGTAAGGCTCTTTTTGCTCCGCCTGATGGTAAATTATGGAAAACTGCGATCTTCATATTATCAAATTTTTTTTATCCTTTATACATAGGTTTTTTTATTTTCAGCCCATCAACAGCCCCTTTTATGAGAGATTTGAATAATTCCCAGTTTTTCTGGTAAATTAATTGATATCCGCTTTCTTTTAAAATTTCCGCGAGATAATGGGCCATAAATTCACGGTATCTTTCTTGTGGGGCATGTTTTTTCATGAAATATAACCGGTTCCTGTTATGGTAGTAGGTTTTAAAATAACTCTGGCTGGAAGTTCCATACTTATGCCATATTTTTGATTTATAGGAATAAATAGATTTATAACCAGCCCCCCGGCCAGTGAAGCACCAGTCAACATCTTCCCAGTACATGTAATATTCCTCGTCAAGGAGGCCCACCTTTTCCACCACTTCTCTTTTAACCAAAAGACAGGATCCTCCCACATAGTCAAGGTCCATGTCCCTATCAAATTTTCCTGTATCCCTTTCCATGAAGGCTACTTCATTTGATTCTCCACGTGAAAAATCTATATTTCCCCCACCAGCCGCTTGTATAACATCTTCATCATCATACAGGTAGGTTTTCGGACCTACAAAGCCGATCTTTTCATCTGAAGAAGCGGTATTAACCAGTTCTATTAGAAATTCAGGATCCACCACCGTATCGTTGTTTAAAAGCAGGAAATAGTCTGGATTAAAATTATTTAAAGCAAACCTCATCCCTGTGTTGTTTCCTATTGCAAAACCCTGGTTTTCATAGTTCCTTATGAGTATCATTCCATAATTAGATTTGGATTTTTTATCAGGCTCAAAATCAGGTATATTTGATTTTTTATCAGGCTCAGATAATTTTTTATCCGGTTCATCTTCATTTATTTGCACAAAATCTATGGGTTTATTATCAGTCCTGTATTTAACCATATTTGAAGATATTTTAACTTCACCCTGACAGTATTCCTTTATCTTTTGCACAGAATCGTCTTCTGAAGCGTTATCTACTAGAATAACCCTATAGTTATCATATTTATTATCGTAAAGTGATTCCAGGCATTCTATGGTGTCCTTCCATCCGTTCCAGTTTAAAATTATGATACAAACTTCGGGGTTCATTCTGGCCTCTAATTATGTTTTTTGCTAAATTTAATATTGGTAACATCGAATATATTAAATAGTGTAAATTAATGGAATTAATTAAAGTGGAATTATGGGTAAACCTCTAAAAATAGCCTTTTTAACGGCAACTGATGCTAGAGATAAAAGAGTACGTTCTGGAACACTTTATTATATGGCCAAAGCTCTAGACAAACACTGTGGAGATGTTTATTATTTGGGGCCATTGGATTCTGGGATAGAAAAGGTGAACAGGTTTTTTAACAACGCTTCACTGGCCATCTTCAAAAAGAGGTACGCATATGAACACAGTCTCTTACTGTCTAGGAGTTATGCGAGAATAATCAGTAAGAAACTTAAAGAGGAAGACTTTGACGTTATTTTTGCCCCGGTAGCATCCACAGAGTTAGCTTATCTATCTACAGATATTCCCATCGTCTACACTGCAGATGCCACCTTCAATTTAATAAGTAATTACTATCCCGACTACTTCTCTGGACAACTGGAAATATCAGGGAAGGAAGGAAATTTTATAGAACAATCTGCCATAGACAAGGCAGATCTACTATTATATCCAACTAGCTGGGCAGCAAATTCTGCGATAAATGATTATAAGGCGAATAAATCTAAGGTAAAGATTATTCCATTCGGTGCCAACATGGACCATGTTCCATCCTGGGAGTCGGTCCTTAACAGGAAAAAGTCAGATAAATGCCGGTTACTATTTTTAGGGGTGGATTGGGAGCGTAAAGGTGGAGAAATAGCTTTTGAAACCTTAATTGAACTTGGTAGATTAGGTGTGGATGCTGAATTAACTGTCTGTGGAACCACACCCCCAGAGGAATTCAAACACGAGAATATGAAGGTTATACCCTTCCTTGATAAAAATGACCCCGAAGATTATAAAGAATTACAGGAACTGTTTCTTAAAAACGATTTCCTGATTCTACCATCAAGAACAGAGGCGTATGGGGTGGTGTTCTGTGAGGCAAATGCCTATGGCCTACCTGCCATAACCACAGACACAGGAGGTATCCCTGGTGTTGTTGAAGAGGGGAAAAATGGTTTCATGTTGCCGTCAGATGCCCGGGGAGACCAATATGCGAATCTTATAAGGAAGTTATATGAAGATGAAGAGAAATATTATCAGCTTGTAAAGTCCAGCAGGGAAACCTTTGAGGAGAAACTCAACTGGGATACATGGGGAAGGCAGGTATGTGGGTTGATAGGGCAACTGTTAGATAGATAAAAGATAATTTTAAAGAGTTTATTTAATCAAACAAAATTCAATCAAAAATATTTAACGCATGTGGGATGATTTAATGGGTAAATTACCGGTATCGGTGTTAGTTCACACTCTTAACGAGGAGAAGAACATCAGAAATTGCCTGGAAACTGTGAAGTGGGCTGATGAAATAGTGATAGTGGATATGTACAGTGACGATAAAACCGTTGAGATCGCCTCTGAATATACCGATAAGATATTTTACCATGAGAGAATGGGATATGCAGATCCAGCCAGACAGTTCGGCCTTGAAAAGGCCTCGAATGAATGGGTACTTATTTTAGATGCAGATGAACTGGTACCATTGAAACTTAAGAGAAGATTGGAGACCATCGTAAAAGAAGATCTGGGAGATATAATATCAATACCCCATAATAACTATTTTTTCGGGAAACTGATGAGATTTACTGGTTGGGGCCCCTTACAGGATACTCATCATCGTTTTTTTAAAAAGGAATGTGTTTTTATCAGTGATAAAATACATTCAACCTTTATAGAGAGAGAAGATGCAAGAATATATGAAATAACGGATGAAAAAGAGGGTTTTATACATTTCAATTATGTAGATCTGGAACATTTCCTAGAAAAATTAAACCGTTACACCACTATAGAAGCTAGAGCACTGTATGAAGCAAATGTGGATATTAAATTCAGAATGGTAGTTAACCAAATTTTCAGCGAATTTAGAAAAAGATATTTTAAACTTCAGGGACGTAAAGAAGGTTTTAGAGGTTTTTCGTTGAGTTTTTTAATGGGCGCATATCGTTTAGTGATTTACGCCAAATTAAAGCTGATGAAAGAGTACGATTCCAAAACTCCTGCAACGGAAATAGAGAAAGAGTATAATAAAGTGGCCCTAAAAATCAAGTCAGAATATGAAGAATGAATTTGGTTCTCCTTTTATAAATCACTAGTTCTCCTTTTTAATATTCAATATCTGCCGGAATAAATCATAATCCTCTGGTGTAAAGCCCTTCAGGGCAATTAAAACAACGAAGTAGATGACTGCCGAGATAGCTATTTCCAGAAATAGATTGGTTTGAACCAGTAAGATGAATAGAGCCATTACCAAACAAGCTATTGCTGGTTTAAAGAGGATTTCATGTACTTTTACCTTGGCTAACAATTTGGATAGCACATAAAAGCCTAAAGCCACCGAAAAAATTTCGGTAATCACAGTTACAAATGCCGCCCCTAAATAACTGTACAGGGGTATGAATACTAGATTCATTCCAACATTCAACACCAGGGATGCGGCAGTGATTTTAAGATAAGTAACCTGTCTGTTCATGGCTGTAAGTAAAGAACCTTGTATATAATTAATGAATATGAAGGGAAGAACCCATACCACGATTTGAAGTGCTAAAATGGAGGGTATATAGTCGGGTTTGAATAACAGTAGAATTATTGGTTCAGCAAGTAGAGTGATCCCTACTGCTATCGGTAAACTGAGAATGGTTAAATATTTAAATGATTTTATATAGGCTCCTTTCAGGGGATTTATGGAAGAAACATAAAGTTTGGAGAATACAGGGAATATTGCGGTGGTATACACCTGTGGGAAAAATATAAGGGCTTCCATCAGCCTGTATGCTGCGCTGTAGAATCCTACTGCCTCCATACTGCTCATTACAGAGAGCATTACAGAGTCTATCCTGAAGATCAACACAGCAAATAGGCTGGTGATGGAAAGGGGCAGTGCTTCTTTTATGGTAGGTTTCCAGAAATTCAGGTCCATTTCTACGTTGGGTAAGTAAAATTTCCAGGTATAGGTTACCAGTATGTATAGGAAGTTGATTGCATTGGCGATCAGGTAGATGAAGGCGAAGGCAATCACGTCTAAACCCAGATATATGGCCAGTAGGGTGCCCAGGAGCATCACCGCACTGTTTAATATGGTTGCAACCGATTGATATTCCATCTTCTGGTAAGATTGGAAGATAGAATAAAATATGCTGGAGAAGGCATTGAAAATAAAGGCAGCTGTTAAAATATAGATTACAATAACCGTAGTTTCAGAATAACCAATGATATGAACCGTTAAAACAGTTAACAGGAATGTAAATAAACTTAAAAACAGTTTTATAACCGTAGTATTACCCACATACTTTTTGGTTAATGAACGATCCCGGGCGACTTCCCTGACGGTTAAAGTGCTCAGTCCAAGGTCGCCGAAGACCACATATATTCCAGTCAATGCCAAAGCTGCTGATAAGATTCCATAACCATCTACAGATAAATATCTAACCGTATAAACTGTGATGAAGAAACCTAAGACGTAGGTAATTATCTGTGCTATGTAAAGAACAGAGGTGTTTTTAGCTATTGTGCGTGCGTCGCTCATGATTTTACCCTTATATTAAAAGAGATTTCTTAAAGAGATAATATTTCTTAAAGAGATAATATTTAAATAGAAGATTTAATTTTATCTGATTCTATTTAAATTTGCTGGTGAACCATTCTACGGTTTCACCCAGATCCTCTTTAAAGTCTGATTTGGGTTTGAATCCAATGGATTTTGCCCGGGAAATATCTGCCAGGGAGTGCCTTACGTCTCCTGCTCGGGGCTCCATATAAACTGGTTCAACATCTGTATCCATAAATTCCTTTATTATATTCCATAACTGGTTTATGGTGGTGCTTTTTCCCAGGGCGATGTTGAAAATCCCAGTTTCATTGGATTGGCAGGCCTGAATATTAGCTTTGACCACTTGTCTAACCGAAATAAAATCCCTACTTTGTTCTCCATCCCCATAAATCAACGGTTTTTCACCCTTTAAAATGGCACTTATGAAGTTAGGGATCACCGCGGCATAAGCAGAATTAGGATCCTGACGGGGTCCGAAAACATTGAAGTAACGGAGGGAAACAGTGGGTATACCATAGTTCTCAGTAAAAACCTGGCAGTACATTTCGCCAGTGGATTTATTTACTGCGTAGGGAGATAGTGGTCGAAGAGGAGTGTCTTCAGAGAGGGGTAAGGATTCGTTGTCTCCGTACACCGCCGCTGAAGACGCAAAAACCACTTTTTTAACACCGGCGTCTTTTGCAGCTATTAAGACCTCTAAAGTACCGCTAACATTCACTTCATTATATGTTAAAGGGTCTGAAACGCTTTCGGGGACGCTGATTAAAGCCGCCTCATGAAAAATATAATCCACTTCTTCAAAGATGTTTTTAAGGTCTAATTCGGTGATATTTCCTTTGATTAAGTTTAAATTCTCCATTTTTAAATGTTCAATGTTCTCCAGTTTTCCAGTGGAGAGATCATCGATTATTATGACTTCATTATCTTCTACTAGTTCTTCCACCAGGTTTGATCCAATAAAACCCAGACCACCAGTCACCACTATCCTTTTATCCTTCATTTTCTCAGACTTTCCCATACTTGTTCATTTCAGATTTCCTATAATTTGGTCTCAATTAAAACCAAATGTTTAATGCACATTTACCAGCAGTTCAAGGGCCCTGTAGGGCTGCTGGGTGTCGGGTAGTTTATACAGGAAAAACTCTAATCTTTGCCCATCGCCGCTTTGGTTGGAGTTGAAAGTAAACGTTATCCTTTTTTCTTCGTTGTTTTCTAATTTAAATGTTTCATTTTTAAGTGTAACATTATCTAGCCGGACAACTACCTCATAGTTTGCAGTGTTTCTCTCATGGTTTACTGTTCCTATAATCACCGTCCCGTTTTCCCCAAGAGTTAAATTGGTGGGGTAATCACCGGCTTTTCCATCCGGTCCCAGGATATAGAATTCCGTGAATCTTTCACCTGGGGAAGGGTTAAGAGTTATATAAACCACTGCTGCAATGGCCGCAACTATTAAAACGATTAATAGGTAGGACACTATTTTATCACTTTTCATTCAAGCACCACTTTGAACTTTTATTGTAATGGGACTCATTCTTAAAATATCTTTTTGTTTATATCTTAAATTGAAATACCTCCCTTTTTTTGGACAATCCTTATTAAATGATATATATTTCATTTTACCTATTCTTATTTACACAATAAATTATAATATCT
>WOYJ01000182.1:2736-4422 GCA_011620845.1 Methanobacteriaceae archaeon | reverse complement strand
GTAATAAATATAATATAACACATAATGTAAATATTAGTAATTAATTAGGAGGTAACAGTATGAAAAAATTAATAATGGTTACTTTTCTTTTTATTTTAACCTTAATTATGTGTGGATCTGCAATGGCAACTGATCCTTCAGCAGATCAAACAAATACAACATTAAATCAGCAGAATTCTACTTTAGAAGTAGAACAAGTTATTATTACTGGAACTGTAAAAAAGTGCAGTGATAATTGTAACTTTTCCGATGTCGACATAAAGGCTGAATACAATGGTCAAGAATTAGTCAAAACAAAAACAGGAAGTGACGGTACCTATCTATTGAATTTTTATTCAAATATGAAAAATTTCATTATCTATGCCAGTTACACCGGACATGAAACTCAAAACAGCTTAGTGACGGTGCAAAAAGATCCAGAAACCTTAATTAATTATGGCACTGCAAACTTTAAACTAGGAATCGACGACGTATACGTATCCATAAATGGAAATGACACCACCGGTGACGGAACACAATTCAACCCATACCGAACCATACAAAAAGGAATAAACGAAGTCAACACCTCTGGAACAGTTCATATAATTGATGACGGAGAATTCCCCAGTACCGATGGCATATTGACTATTAACCGCAGCATGATATTGAAAGGTGAAACCGGAACAAATGGAACTCAACCAAAAATCAATTTCCCCACTACTTCCACTTGGTGTATAACCATCACTGCCAGTAATGTAACTCTAGATAACTTGTACCTCTACCAAGCAGGAAATCCATATGAAGGTATTATATGTGTGCCTAAAGGAGGTTCATATCCAAATTACGAGATTGTCTACTCAGATATCAGTATCACAAATTGTGTGGTTGAATGGGGTAGAAGAGCATTTTATGGTTCAGTAGAGAACCTCACCGTGGAAAACTGTACCTTTAAAGATCAATACCGTGATTCTTTATTCCTAGATGGTATGAAAGGTACTGTCAATATTAAAAATAATAACTTCATTGGAATAGTCCGAAGTGCTAATAAGGCCATAATCATTGAATCAGGATCAGGACAACCATATGCTAGTGGCGATCTGAATATAGAATATAATACTCAAATAGGGAAAGCACAGTTTTTCTTATTCAATCATTGGGATGCCACTGATCAAAAAATAAATTTACATATTAATCACAACAGCATAGATCAAACAACAAGCAAACCAATTGTCTTCTATTGTCCACCACAAAACGGATTTGAGAAATTTAGTTCCATATTAATTGAAAATAACCTAATTAGTAACAGTACCCCACTAAACACTCGACTAGCAGTCATGATTGATTATACTGGGGGTGCCTTGGGTGTAGCGGCAGACGGACAGATCGTAATTAAAAACTGTTTATGCTGGAATATGATGTCCAACACAGACCCCACTCTTAACTTTGGATGGGAAAACGGAGATCCCTCCGGTGTAAGTATGAATATGTTCAGCCTATCCGGAAACCTGGTGGGCGATCCTTTATATGAAGATTCTAACCATACAGATAATAATTTTGCCCTCCAGAGTGGATCACCAGCCATAGGTTCTGCCACAGATGGAAAAAATATAGGGGTTTGGCAATCAGCTGCACTAGAAGTCACTGATATAGATCCTGCTAATGGGGCAACTGATGTACCACTCGATAAAGTAATAATCATCACCTTCA
>WOYJ01000182.1:0-2636 GCA_011620845.1 Methanobacteriaceae archaeon | reverse complement strand
CACTGAATAAAACAATCACCAAAACCATCGGCATGCAGGAAACAGGACAACCACTATTATCACTAATCCTCGCTGGATTAATGGTACTGGGAGGACTTATCTTACCACGGCGAATAAAATAAACCCTTTTTCTTTTTTTCTTTGAGAGGTTTTTTTTCAGAGGGTCTGAATCTTTCTGGATTAAATTCAACTGGATTAAATTCAACATTTATGGTTTCATGAATGAACTTCAATACCTTTACTGGATGGTGTATTTAGCTAATCTTCCAGGGTCAACTTTGGTCCCAGGGACAACTTCCCAATTCCCAGAAAGTTAACATTAACTCTTTTTAAAGAATTACAATACTTCCCTTACATTTAACTGCTAAAAACCTTTATATAAAACTTAATAGTTAAAAAAATAGGTTTATAATAAATTTAATGGAGTGGTGAACATTTCTAAACAGAAATCACATGTTAAATTTAAGGTATCCTATTTTAAGTGGTTCGCAATATTTCCCGAGCAAGGAATTGTGTTTAATATCATTTTTTGTGATTATCATCAGTAATAATTCATATTTTTATTCATTAATTTAGGTTAACCGAGAGTAAATGGGAACTATTTTAAGGAATATCCTCTTATCATAATACCTCGTTAGAGCATTATTATTGGGGAAGGGTGTTAATCAAATGAGAGGTAAAATTGGGATAATTCTGGTAATGTTGTTGTTGCTGGTGGTTTCTGTATCTGGCTGTGTATTTACTGATCTTTTTCCAACGGATAATGAGAGAATTAAAAATGAAACTAAAAGTTATTTCCTGGGTAAAAGTGCACATTCATATGGATGTAGTTACGATCAGGTGGATATGAATGATCGAAATTTCACCATGTACTTCAATGTCACTGTGGAAAAGATTGAATAAAAAATAATCAGGCCCAGATCACCGTCAATGTCAAAAGAAATGATTATATTGCCGGGGAAAATACAGTGGTAGGAAGCAATGGTAAAGGGGGGTCAGACTAGCCAGCACATCATACAGAAACCTGGCAGTTAACCCTAGAAAAAAAAGAATAACATCTGGTCCGTGATAAGTGATAAACTAATATCATCCACTAAAATCACTTAATTATTTTTTAAGGTCAATTCATCCGGTCACCATAATCCAGTTCCCTGAACCGGATGGTGAACTTACTACCCCCTCTGCGATCCAGTTCAATCTTGCCATCGATCTGTTCTACCAGGGATTTCACCAACTTCAATCCTAAAGAGGAGGTGTTTTCATAATCCAGATCTTCTGGAATTCCCACTCCATTATCACTGATGATTAATACATATTCTCCCTCATTTAAGTGTAACTTAACTGTGATCTCACCGGTTTGCTCATCTGGAAATGCATATTTCAGACTATTGGATACTAACTCACTGATGATCAGTCCCAGTGGAATGGATGTATCGATGTTAAGTGAGATGTTTTCAGCATATACACTGGGCATGGACAGGTGGGGTTTCCGGTAGGAATAATACAGGTTGGTGGTCAGTCTTTCTATGTAATGGGAGACGTTGATGTACCCGATATCCGGGGACTGGTATAACATTTCATGCACCATGGCCATACTGGATATCCGGTTTTTGCTCTCCTTTAAAACTTCCACCGCCCTATTATCATCTTCAACATATCGCTCCTGCAAACCCAACAGCGAAGAGACGATCTGCAGGTTATTCTTAACCCGGTGATGGATCTCCTTCAACAGAATGTTCTTCTCTTCCAGGGTTCTTTTAATTCTATCCTCAGATTTTTTAGGACCGGTAATATCCCGTATAGACTCAATAGCACCGGTAACATTATGCTGGTTGTCATACAGGGGAACGGCTTTAATCCATATTATACGATGTTCACCCTTCAAAATAAGATCATTTTCCGCTAAAAGAATATCATCATCCCTCTTAATTAAATTATACTCCTTTTCAACTTCCCTATCATAATCTAGAACCATATCAATCAAAATAGGCCTTCTCTTCCCATAGAAAGGCAAAGCATATGTATAATTACCTTTACCCAGCATCTCAGCGGCATCCACACCGGTCAACTCCTCAATGGCATGATTCCAGGCCACCACCCGACCCCGGTTATCAATAACAAAGGTGGCATCCGGCAGAAAATCAATGATCTCCGATAAACCCTGCTCATGACCCTTCAAAATCTTAACATTAAAATAGTTAGACTCAACCGGAGAAAAAGAACTTCCTTCTATATCTGCGCTTCTGCGCAGAACCGCCTTTTGAACCGTATCTCTTAAATCTTCTCCAAATTTGTCCTTTATTAAATAATCATCTGCACCATTTTTTATACTTAAAAGACCCTGCTGTTCATCTCTTGCCAGGGTAATGATTGGTGTATTTGGATGTTTTCTAAAAATATCTGCTAATGACTTACTTAAAGCATCATCTGCCAATTCCAGGTCAAAAATAACCGTATCAAATTTACCAACAAAATTAGTCAAACCTTCCTTAAGAGTCTTAACCGTTGTTATCTGAAACTCATTCACTGAATCATTTAGAAATTCAGTTATAGAATCTGTAATGGTAACATCATCTTCTATTAATAAAATTTTAGTTAAAGAACCATTATTCATTTACCGACATCATCTCCTATAG
>WOYJ01000049.1 GCA_011620845.1 Methanobacteriaceae archaeon | reverse complement strand
CCGGGTCACAGGCAGATCCCTCAACCATCCCAGGTCACTCTGGTACAGCATCCGGATATCGGTTATTCCCAGTCGGATCATAGCCAGTCTCTCTATTCCCAGTCCAAAAGCTGCAACCGGGGTTTCCACACCCAGTGGTTCCAGTACCTCCGGCCGGAACATACCTGATCCGCCCAGTTCTATCCAGCTTTCCTTTTCAGGAAGATAAATCTCACATTCAGTTGAAAGATAGGTGTAAGGGAAGTATGCGGGGCGGAACCTCACTTCAAAGCCCAGTTTATGGTAAAATTCCTTAAGTATTCCCAGTAGATTTTCAAAATCAATATCTTCAGCCGCTACGATACCCTCTACCTGGTGGAATTCGGGTAAATGTTTGTAGGTTATGGTTTCCCGTCTGAAGACCCGGCCCACTGAAAACATCTTGATTGGTGGTTGGTTATCCTCTAAGAAACGGGCTGATACACAGGTGGTGTGTGTACGGAGTACAGATTGTCTGGCCACCTCTTCATCCCACTGGTAACCCCATCCTTCCGAACCGGTATCTCCCCCAGTTTCATGTACACGTGCAACCCTACGTACCAGGTCTTCTCCTGGTAACCGTGTCATCTGGGGTATCTTTATGTAAAAGGTGTCCTGCATCTCACGGGCAGCGTGATCCTGGGGCTGAAAGAGGCAGTCGAAATTCCAGAAGGCAGATTCCAGGATGGTGCCCTTGGACTCGGTGAATCCTAACTTTATGAAGATGCTCCGGATTTCCTCTATGGTCCTCTGCAGGGGGTGGATCTTACCAGGATATATATCCGGATATTCTGCCTGTATATCGTATGGCCTGTATTCCAGCTCCTTCCATTTTCCTGTCTTCAAATCATCATGGGTTAGCTGGGTGGCCTGGTCTTTAATAACTATGCCTATATCCAGTATTTGCCTACCCTTTTCCGTGAGTTTGAAGGTAAATTTATGCTGTTTTTTAATTTTGATGATATTTTTCCGCTTCTTAAGGAGATTAAGCCCCTCTTTTACTATTTTAGACGGATCGAGTAGTAATTTCTGGGTTTCAAAGAGCCTGTTCAGTAATAGTTCATCTTCTGACTCCTTATGCAGGGCTTCTTTACCTTCTGGGGTTATTTTTATCTCACCCTTATCCATGGTGGCCCATTTCTTTTTAAAGAGCCAGCCAATGGCAATATTAACCTCTTCTGGTTTTAGTCCTGTTTTATCTGCTGTGTCACTGATACGGATTGACTCTTCCTTCTCCAGAGCTTCTAAGATTTTTCTCTCCGGCAAACCGTGTTCTGCATATTCTTTACCCGTATCACTTAAACTCAGTACTTCTTTAACCTCTTTATCTATCTTAATGATATCTTTTGATTCTAATGAGTCTCCTGCACTCATAACTGCTTTGATGTCCATGTCCTGTAACTTTGAAATCTCCTCAGGTGTGGCTTTTCCCTTTTTCTTCTCTAAAGCCTTGAGAATTTTCTTCTCGTACAGGGTTAATTCTTCTACAACTTTTTTAAGCATGAAAGGTTCCTCATAAATGGTTCTTTTTCAAAAATGTTGATATGGTTATTTTTTTTATTAACTTTATATTTTTATTCCCAGTGTTCCTCCAGTAAGGCTATCATCAGTGAAGAGGCAGTTAAATCTGCTGTGGTACCTGGGTTGTAGTTTTTGTTCATCAGATCCTGGTCGAATTTCAAGAGTTTTGATCTACCTTCTTCAGTTAATATTCCCCCTTTATCTAATATAATTTTGGCATATGCTTTCACCTTCTCTGATACGGAGGCATCGTATTTGCGGGATATCAGTGTGTCTGTCTTTTTTGATAGTATTGTTAGAAATGTTTGCACTGTGGCTTCGTTGATCCCATGAACTTTTTTTAATTTTTTAAATGTAGGATATCCAATTTCAAAGCTGATTGGCATCCTATGGGTGAGTTCGTAGGCCAGGGCATCCCAGGAGGAGGATATCTTTAAAACATCAAACATGTTTATCCCTTTTTCCAGAAGTTCTTCCTTGGCTTTCTCACTTCCCACGTCCAGGTCTTCTCTTTCACCCATTCCCCCTGCATCGGCTATGTTTATGGCATCGTAGAGATTAACCGCGTCTTGTGGTGTGGTGGCCAGCATCAACTCATGAATCTTATCCCTTAAACCATTGAAATGGGAAATACTCCCTGCTGCTGCAGATATTGGGGTTAAAAGCATTATGATGCCCAGGTTAGTGTTATTTTCCACCCATCCATTGGTCTCCACCACAGCTTCCTGGATTAATTCTCCCAGACCTATTTTATGGAGCTCATCTTCATCAGTGAATCTTAGACCACGTCCAGCGGCCTTTTTCATGGTATTTCCAATGGCGATTCCGCTGATGAGGAAATCCTCAAACACCATATCCTCAAAGTCCTGGGTACGGTGCACGTTCCCTGGTTTGGGATGTCCGCTCACCTCCAGGACAGAGGCCATCTGGGCTATTTTTGATATTAACTCTGGTTCCACTTTGTATAACTCCTAAACACAGCATAAAAATGGTGATTATAAAGAATCTAGGAAAATTAGCATTTAAATTCAGTCCCTTCCTCTAATAACTTGGGGGTGAAATGGGAGATTACGAGATCCGCCCCGGCCCGTTTAATGGATATCAGGGATTCATAGATGGATTCCTCGGTAAGGTATCCTGCCTCTATTCCCGCCATTAACATGGAGTACTCCCCGCTTACCTGGTAGGCAGCTGTTGGTATTTTAAACTCGTTCTTCACTTCCCTTATGACATCCAGGTATGGTAAAGCTGGTTTAACCATCACTATATCAGCACCCTCCTTGATATCAAGCTCCACCTCCCTTAGGGCCTCGTCTGTATTGGCAGGGCTCATCTGGTGGGTTTTACGGTCCCCGAACGATGGCGCAGAACACACGGCATCCCGGAAGGGAGCGTAGAATGAAGAGGCATACTTGGCTGCATAGGACATTATCAATGTATTCTGGAATCCGTTTTCATCCAGGGTCTTCCTGATGACCTTCACTCTTCCATCCATCATATCTGAAGGAGCCACTATATCCACTCCAGCTTCGGCGTGGCTTAGGGCAATCTTGGAGAGGTAGTTCAGGGTTTTATCGTTCAGGATTTCATCGTCTTCCACTATTCCACAGTGCCCATGGGAGGTGTACTGGCACAGGCAGACATCGGTTATAACCACCAGTTCTGTTTCCTCTTTTAATCTGCGTATGGCCTTCTGAATTATGCCATTTTCATCATAGGCCGATGATCCGGTTTCATCTTTTTCCATGGGCAGTCCGAAAAGAAGAACCGATGATAGTCCTAATTTTTCCAGTCTTTTAGCTTCACTAACTCCATCACTTAAGGAATACCGGTACTGGCCAGGCATGGTGGCGATGTGCTCTTTTTGGCCCTCTTCTAACTCCTCTTTTATGTATAAGGGGTAGATTAAATCTTCTGGATGTAATCTGGTCTCCTGGAGTATTTTCCGGATCTGGAAGCTTTTTCTCAGTCTGCGCATTCTGGTGGTGGGGAATTTCATCTTTATCATCACGTTTTATCCAATTCTTCTAAAACTTCTTTAATGAGTGGTTTTATCTCCACTATATCCTCGGTAGCTGTTAACCATACAGTCTTTAGATCAACACCAAAATAGAAATGTATAACCTTATCTCCCATCCCTGCCATATCTTTCCACGGAATTTCCGGATATTTATTCCTTACAGAATCCGGTATTTGCTTTACAGCTTCCCCGATTATTTCTATACATCTTATAATTGCATAATACGTCTTTTTATCACTAACAAAATCATCATAACTTATTTCATCGATGAATATTTCAATTAATCCCATATTTTCAAGAATATCCTTTAAATAGATTGAAATATCTTTTTTCATATATAACTTACCTCATTAAGGATATTCTCCCTTAATTCAGGTCGGATACTTTTTTCAGGGACGACATCAACCCTAATTCCAGTGATATCCTTTAAATAATTTTCAAAGTTTACTAGCTTCAATAAACTAACGGGTTCCTCAAATGTGACAAGTATGTCCACATCACTATCTTCTCTCTGCTCTCCCCTAACGTACGAGCCAAATATACCTAATCTTTTTACTTTATAATTGACCTTTATTTTTTCCTTATTTTCCGTGAGGATTTCCTTTATTTCTTGAAATGTTTTCATGAAAAATCACATCAAAGTTCCTATTTAATCTATTTCTATCCATTGATAAATAATTTTAACTAAAAAATAAAAAATTTACCGAACCATTTGACTTGAAACATTTTATCCATCAAAACTAAAAAGTGGATCACCCACTCCATAGGGCTTCCTACTATAATATCTTTTGGCATGCTCCACAATCAGGGCATGATATTCCTGATATACCGGGACATCCCGGGGCAAACTGGTCTGGAAAAGGTTCTTGAGTTCCTGGTAGCTTATCTCCTCATCTACCAGGTGCAGGTTGCTGAAAATCCTGCGGGTATAAGTGTCCACTACGAACTCCGGCTGTTTGTAGGCGTAGAGGAGGATGGAATCCGCTGTCTCATTACCTACACCCTTCACCTGGAGTAGTTCTTTCCGGGTCGGAATCCGACCATCTAAATCTATGTAAAATTCAGTAACAGCCCTTAAATATGTTGATTTCTGGTTTAGAAAGCCAGCGCATCGTATGGCTGATTTAAGGGTTTCCTCATCTAACCTTAAGAGTTTCTCTGGGACCAGGGCACCTATCTTTTTGAGGTGGATTACTGCCTGGCGGGCCTGAAGCCAGGATGTATTTTGTGTTAAAACAGCACCCAGAATCACCTCATAAATCCCTCCCCGAGTTACTGGTAGATCATAGTTTAAAGGATGGTATCCCTCAGTTGCCCCGGTCTTGTCGGGACTTTTACCTTCATGAGAGGTTAAAGGCCACCAGCCCTGGGGTCCGTAAAGCTCGAAGAGTTTTTCATAAATTTCCCTGACCCGCTTGGACATTTTTTTCACATCATACCCCAAAAAATCTCATTTAAACATAATGGTTTAAAATTGTTTTAACCTATTTCAGTTAAATTTAAATCGATATAATATTAAAATGTTGTTTAATAAAAAAATTTCTAAGTGAAACCCTATTCAATTAAAAAAGGATAGATTTAATAAGAGGACTATTATGCAGTATCGGATGAAAAAACATCAGTTAACAGAGAAGAGCAAGTCACCGAAATCTTAAAAAAGGAACAGGTAGGTAACATAGCCACCATAAATCAGGACGGATACCCCTACGTTGTCCCGGTGCACTTCATTTACTTAGACGGGAAGATTTACATTCACAGCCTGCGGAGGGGACAGAAAATAAGCAATATCCTGGCTAATGAGAAAGTGTGCTTCGATGTCTACTCTATGAAAGGCCTTATTCTCGACGATGCTCCGTGTGATGTGAACACAGAATATAAGTGGTTATTTTGGGAACAGCGAGTATGTTTGAAGACGATGATTTAAAACAAGCCGTGCTGGATAAGATCGTGGGAAAATATACACCGTACCTGGCGGGAATAGAGTTTCCAGATAACGTCATGCGGACCACCGGTATAATCCAAGTAACCATGGAAGAGTGCACTGGTAAGTACTATAAATGATTTTAATTAAGATCCAGGTAGTGGAGGGTGATACAGATGAGTAAAGCAGAACCAGAACAGTGGAGGATATACGTAACTATTTTCATAGGCTTAGGATGGCTGGTTGCCATTGCCTTATGGCTTATCTACTTAGCCGGTAGTTTAGGCATCTTAGAAAATATTGGAGTATTTATACTCAGCATAGCAATTGTTGCAATTATTTGCGTCCTGTTATGGGTTCCTTGGGCCTTTAAACAAGGTTAATATGGTGTAGATACATGGTCAGTAAAGCGAAACAGATGAAGATAATCATAGACCAGTACGTTAAAGCATATAATGAATTTGATGTGGATAAGATGGTTAAAAACATCCATCCCGATGTTGAATTTAAAAATATTGCTAATGGCGAAGTAAATATGTATATACAGGGACTTGAAACCTTTAAAAAGCAGGTGAAGGATTCAACTAAGCTGTTGAAGAAGAGGGAGATGACCATCACCG
Source organism: Methanobacteriaceae archaeon (assembly GCA_011620845.1). Lineage (GTDB taxonomy): Archaea > Methanobacteriota > Methanobacteria > Methanobacteriales > Methanobacteriaceae > Methanobacterium_A. The sequence goes on along the minus strand of WOYJ01000049.1, from coordinate 16,832 downwards.
AGCAGGCCATCGACGGTGACGTGGTAAAAAATAAAATAGATTTTAAGGCCGTGCTTAATGTTGATATTCCGGAAGGTCCTAAGTCTGGAGAGCTGGTGAAACTTAAAGGGGAATCAGTTTTTAAATTTAAGGGCGGGAAGATTATCTACATTGAAGATATCAGTTAACCACCGGAGGAATATGATAGAAAAAGTACGTTTAATAAAAGAAGATGAATTGAACTTTCTTCTATCACTTTACGCCTATTTGAATCTGGACGACCAGGTTTTGGAGGTTGATGAAGCTCTTAAAAAACATTGGGATGGGATAATCTCCAACCCAGACTATTTCTATCTGGTTGCAGAGGAAGATGGGATTCTGGTCTCTACCTGTAACCTGACCGTCATCCGGAACCTTACCAGAGAGGCCAGGCCCTATGGACTGATAGAAAATGTGGTTACCCATCCAGACTACAGGAAAAGGGGTTATGGAACTGCGGTTTTAAAAAAGGCCGTGGAGATAGCCCGGGAACGTGGTTGTTACAAGGTGATGCTTCTAACCAGTCAAAAAGATGATGCCACACTGGATTTCTACCAGCAGGCTGGTTTTAGCCAGGAAGAAAAAACCGGGTTTATAGTACGGATATAAAAATTTTTTGATACCTATAAATTGAAGCTTAATAATAATATAACCAGGGAAAAATATGTAATCGATGCTTTGATGTAATCAATCTAATATTTACCACGAATATAATCTGAAATCTGATATTTATAATAAGTTTAATCTGAAATCCAATATTACACATTAAAGAATGATAAGAGGTGATTCATTGTCAGGAAACACCACCGGAAAGGTATTCAAGGTTACCACCTTCGGCTCCAGCCATGGCGTGGCCCTGGGAGCTGTAATTGACGGTTGTCCCGCAGGAATTGATTTAAGCGAAGATGATATTCAAAGGGAACTTGATAAAAGGCGGCCTGGAACCAGTCAGGTCACCACCTCACGGGGTGAGACAGACCAGGCCCAGATCCTGTCCGGTGTATTCCAGGGTAAAACAGATGGCACCCCCATTGCAGCGGTGGTTAAAAACCGTGAATTTAACTCATCGGCATATGAAGCACTTAAAAACACCCCCCGCCCGGGACACGGGGATTTCACCTGGAAAAGCAAATATTTAAACTACGATTATCGTGGCGGTGGCCGTGGAAGTGGAAGAGTCACCATAGGCCATGTTATCGGCGGTGCGGTGGCCAAGAAGATCTTAGATCAACTGGGAATAAAAGTTGTCTCCCACGTAACTCAGATAGGGAATATCAAAGCTAACACAGTTAACATCAACCAGATAGAATCCAAAATAAAAGAGAATCCAGTTAGATGTGCTGATCCTAAAGCTGCCAAGGAAATGGAAGAACTGATACTTAAGGTGAAGTCTAAGGGGGATTCTATAGGTGGTATTGTGGAAACTGTGGCCTTAAATGCCCCGGTAGGTTTGGGTGAGCCTGTCTTTGATAAGCTGGACGCGGATCTCGCCAAGGCCATGATGGGCATTGGCGCTGTTAAGGGTGTGGAGATCGGCGCTGGATTTAAAGTGGCCGAGCTTACCGGATATGGTACCAACGATGAATACTACGTTACGGCGGATGGTAAAATCAAAACCACCACCAACCAGGCCGGAGGGATTTTGGGTGGTATATCCAATGGCATGCCCATAGTGGTTAGGATAGCCGTTAAACCCACTCCATCCATTTCACAGGCCCAGAAAACAGTTGATCTAGAAGAGATGAAGGAAGCGGAGATAGAGATAGAGGGAAGGCACGACCCCTGCATCTGCCCCCGGATAACAGCTGTGGCAGAGGCTTCTATGGCTATGGTACTGGCGGATCACCTGTTAAGAGGAGGGTTCATTCCCCCTTCTACTGTAGAAAAATTGGAGTAGACAAGAAAGATGAAAAAATCCAAAACCCGGGAGGTTTCCCTATGGACTGGTTTATAATTGCTCGTTGCAACCTATGCAATGCCGAGAAAACCTTTGAATTAGATTCAGATACTCCCCCTTATGAACTGGGAGATTTAGTTGAGGACTGTCCCTGCGGCGGGAAATATGTGGTGGAAGAGATAAGGGAAGTAGATTAAGATATTAATCTCTTAAAATAGTAAATTTAAGCCCCGGGCGGGAATTGAACCCGCGACCTCAGGATTACGAATCCCGCGCTATACCGGACTAAGCCACCGGGGCATGGACAATTTAAAATTAGTTTTTTCTATGATTTAAACTCATCCAGTGTCTGCTGTTTCGGCCTGAATTCATCCAGATCTATTTCCATACCATCCCGGGCGGCTATTACCTGTTTTCCCGTGTTCTTTTTGATTCTTTCTGCTTCCTGGTCAGGATGGTTCATGATGAGCTTCATCCCCAGGTGGGTCATGATGGCCAGTTTAGGTGAAACTTCCTCCACCAGTTTCTGGAAATCATCTGCACAGAGATGTCCGTGCAGACGGTCACCATCGGGTCTTATTACACTGGCTATAAGCACATCCGCATCTTTATGTTCCCTGGCAAGTTCTGGTATGTACCCTGTATCTGAGGTGTAGGAAATGATAAAATCATCCACCTGGAACTTGAACCCCACCGCTTTAGGGTCGCCGTGTTTGGTACTGGTGGCGGTTACCCTTAGTTTATCTATTTTAACTGTTTCACCAGCCTCTAATATGTTAACCCGGGGGATGCTCTTGTGATACTTGGATATGCAGGGACCCCATCTTTCATATCCATCTATAACACTTTTACTACCCACCAGAAAGCCCTTTTTCCAGGTCATACCCCTGGTCATGGCCTCAATTAGAACCTCTGCATCGGTGTAATGGTCGGTGTGGCTGTGGGAAACCAGCACCCCGTTTAACTTTAAGGGGCTCAGTCCGAACTGGTACGTCCGCACCAGTGCCCCGGGTCCAGGGTCTATGTGGATGTTCTTTCCATCGATATCATCGATTCTGAAACCGCCGGTCATCCTCTTCTGGGTTATGGTGGCAAATCTTCCCCCGCCGCTTCCTAAAAATGTCAGTTTCATTTATTCTCCCTAATTTAAATTCAGACCTTAAAATTCTGAATTGTTATTTATCTGTTTTACATAAAATGACTTCACATTTAAGTCCGCACTGGCTGGGCATGACACAGAGGTTTTCATCCTTGATCACGGCCATATCACCAACAGATAATTTGTCTGGCTCATCAACTTCCATGGCCACCACTTCCCCGGGTTCAGCCTGCAGGTTCCATTCCAGGTCCAGTGCTTCCACCCCCTCGGCCAGGGTGATTTCCACCTGGTGGCCCTCAACCTTACTTACTTTCCCCACCACTCCGTTGTCCAGGATTTTATTGGACATCTCGATTCCTTTAGCGGCTTTTATCATCTGTTCCTTCAGTTCTTCACGCCATTTCTCCAATTCCTTAACATCCTGGAGTATAGTGGTTCTAAGGAGTTCTTTGGCCTGTTTATTGTTTAAGGAGGGGTGTTTGATGATTAGATCATAGTTCGGGCTTACTGAAGGTGTTTGCCTGGAAACTTCGTCCATAACTTTCTCAAATATCACCCCCACATCCTTCAGGGATACCTTTTTCTTCCAATTATCCTGGATGGCTTTATTGGCTATTTCTTTGGTGTACTTATTTCCAAACACCACTATGGAAGTGGTTCCGCCTTCCATGTTCTTTATGGTCGAACCAGATAGTTCCACCAAACTGTAACTCCCGGTGGTTGCATATATTCTTTTCCTCTTTGTCTCGAAGGGAGTGGTGGTTTTCACTTCCCCGGTAATTACATCACCAATTTCCCTTACCTTCTCTGCATCATCGGTTATCTTAAGGGTTATTCCCAGTTCTTCAGCCCGTTTAAGCAGAGCCTCCTGGGTTTTAATGGATCCAGAGTAAAGTTCCTCCTCTAAAAGTTCTCTTTTCTTTTCATTTCCGAAAAAACCTATTCTCCTTTTATCTCCTATTATAACACTGCCTTTAGTTCCTGTGTAACAAATTATAAGGCTCAATTTTATTCCACCAATAAATAATTAGTTTTTCAACTAATATTAAGAGTATCTCCATTATGGGTTTATAAAAATATTCATTTAAAGACAGTGCAAAATAGGATTTCCAATCCAGATGAAAACAGGATCTAAATGGTTAGAGTATAAAAAAACCCATGTTATCATCCCTGTTCTTCTAAAATAGAGTTTAGATCATCAGTAGCTTTCTGGCTTTCATCGGTAACTGGTATCAAATTAATTTTATCTACAGATTCAACTCCAACACCCAGTTCTACCCCTCGTTTAATCTGTTCCTGCTGGAAGATCGGCCCACGAGAAACATCACCGGTGGTACCATAATATCTTAATACAGCAACTCCCACCGCATCAATGGCCACCCTGTCGGTTGAAGCAAGTAAAAGATTGGGTTCGGCTAACTGGCCTCTCTCTGGTCCCTGGTCTAGGAAGGCTTTTATTCCATCCATTAAAACCAGGTCCACAGGGTAGTGTGGGTTTATCTCTGCTATCATCTTCCGCTGGTATGGGGACATATGTAACTCGGCCATGTAGTTGTAAACACTTCCCGGGACTTTCTTAGCCACCAGGCCCACTGAATTTTTAAGTGAAAGAGTAAAGTGGCCGCCGAATCTATGGGTTTTCAGACAACAGGTCTGCACCACCTTATCTGCCTCTTGAAATATTTTAGAAATATAAAAACCTCGAAGCCAGTGGTTTCCATCTCCCTTAATTTTAATCCATCCCTCTTTTTCTTCTTCATCAAGGACCACCAGTTTAAAACCAAGTTCACGCGATAATTCATATACACCCATCTTCTCAAGTACTTCCCGGGTGGTTCCCATGCCACTGCGCTCGGCCATCACCAGCTCGGACGCACCGGCTTCCTGGAGATTCCTGACCAGCGCCTCCAAAGTCTGTAGATGGGTGGATGCCGGGAAGGGATCGGCGCTGTTGAAATTGGCCTTTATAGCCACATTTTTCCCGGAAAATTCATTTAAACTAAATTTTTTAAGTAAAAGATCGATTCCCTCTGCTCTATCCCCGGTTTTAATGAGGTAAACATCACTTTGGCTCTGATTAACCATCCTGTTGTCCCCAGTAAATTTCAACTTTTTAGAAAGAAAATCTGTAATAAGATATATGGGCTTTGGAAATAATAAAATTTTCTTGAAATAAAATAGGAAAAGTGGGTTTTTATTTGTTGTTGTTGCCTGTCTCACCAGGAACAGCTTCACTTCCACTTTCCAGGTTAGATAAAATATTATCCTCACTTAAAACATGTTCTAAAAATTCACCAGTGTAAGTTCCACTTGTTGCTATCTCTTCCGGCGTGCCCTGGGCAATGACCTTTCCACCATCATCACCACCTTCCGGACCCAGGTCTATGATGTAGTCAGCGGTTTTTATGACGTCCAGGTTATGTTCGATTACTATGATGGTGTTACCTGAGTCCCGGAGTCTTTCCAGGACGTGTAACAACTTCTTGATATCTGCAAAGTGCAGGCCGGTGGTGGGCTCATCCAGGATGTACAGGGTTTTACCGGTGCTTTGGCGGCTTAACTCCTTGGCCAGTTTAACTCTCTGGGCCTCTCCACCAGATAACGTGGTGGCGGGCTGTCCCAGTTTGATATATCCCAGACCAACATCGTCCAGGGTCTGCAGCTTCTTCTTGATACGGGGAATGTTCTCAAAGAACTCCAATGCCTCCTCTACCGTCATGTCCAGGACTTCAGCTATGTTTTTACCTTTATAACGGACTTCCAGTGTTTCCCTGTTGTACCGTTTACCGTTACATACTTCACAGGGCACGTACACATCCGCCAGGAAGTGCATCTCGATCTTGATAATACCATCACCGGTACAGGCTTCACACCGTCCACCCTTAACATTGAAACTGAATCTACCAGGTTTGTATCCTCTCTGGTTAGCGGTTGGGGTCTGGGCGAAGAGTTCCCGGATGTAGGTGAACACTCCAGTATAGGTGGCCGAGTTAGACCGGGGAGTACGTCCGATGGGTGACTGGTCGATGATTATGGTCTTGTCTATCTGTTCTATTCCCTCTATGGACTGGTGTTTACCAGGGTTCATGTGTTTATGGTTTAAAATACCGTATAAACCTCTATATAAGACGTCGTTTATGAGTGTACTTTTGCCTGAACCTGAAACCCCGGTTATACAGGTGAAAACACCCAGGGGGAAGTCCACATCTATGTTCTGCAGGTTATGCTCCTGAGCTCCCTTCACAGTTAAGAAACTATCGTACCCCTTCCTTTCAGCAGGAACGGGTATGGTCTCCTTTCTGGAGAGGTACTTGCCGGTTATGGAGCCTGGATCCCGGGATATCTCCTGGGGAGTTCCGGCGGATATTATCTGTCCCCCGTGCTCCCCAGCCCCGGGACCTATGTCTATCACATGGTCTGCGGAGACTATGGTCTCCTCGTCATGTTCCACTATGATGAGCGTGTTTCCTATGTCCCTTAGTTTCTTGAGCGTCTCTATCAGACGGGCGTTGTCCCGCTGGTGCAGGCCTATACTGGGCTCATCCAGGATATACAGTACGCCTACCAGTCCTGAGCCGATCTGGGTGGCCAGACGGATACGCTGGGCTTCACCCCCAGATAAACTACCCGAGGAACGGTCCAGTGTGATGTAATCAAGCCCTACATCCTTCAAGAACCTTAACCTTTCTTTTATCTCCTTTAACACTTCCTGGGCTATGTACTGTTCCCTTCCCGTAAGTTCCAGGCTTTCAAAGAATTTATAGGATTCTTTAATGGGCCATTCCACCACCTCTGTGATGGATCTACCCCCCACAGTTACCGAACGGCTCTCCGGGCGCAGCCTTGTCCCACCACAGACCGGGCATTTACGGTCACTCATGAACTGGCCCATGTAACTGCGCATATAGTTGGATTTGGTCTCCCTGTAGATCCGCTCCATACGGGTTATCACCCCTTCAAATCGACGTTTAACCCTGTGAAGTCTGTTTCTCCTCTGGAACTGGAATTCTATCCGGTCGGTTGAACCATAGAGTATTATATCCTGATGCTTAGGGGATAAATCTTTGAAGGGTGTGTCCATACTGAATCCGTAGTGCTCAGCGACTGCCCTCAACATCTGGCCGTAGTAATTATCCCGGTGTTTCGATCGGCTCCATGGAAGGATGGCCCCCTCCTTAAGGGACAGGCCGGGGTCAGGGATCACCAGTTCGGCATCTATCTCCATCTTACTTCCCAGTCCGTTACACTCTGGACAAGCCCCGTGGGGGTTGTTGAAGGAGAACATTCGGGGGCTTATCTCCTCGAAGTTGATTCCGCACTCGGTACAGGCGAAGTCCTCACTGAACAGCTTTTCGGTTGCATCTTCTCCAGTACCGTATACCACTGTGAGTAAGCCTTCTCCCAGTTCCAGGGCTGTTTCCACTGAATCTGCCACTCTGGCTTCAAAGTCCCGATCGTAGCGTATCTTCAACCGGTCAACCAGTACTTCAATGGTGTGTTTGAAGTTCTTCTCCAGTTTTATCTCTGATTCCAGATTCCTTACTTCTCCGTCCACCCGCACCCGGACGAATCCCTTGCTGCGCAGGTCCTCGAATATTTTCTGGTGCTCTCCTTTTCTGTCGCGTACCAGGGGTGCCAGTATCTGTATCTTGGTGTCCTCCGACTCCTGGAGGATGTTGTCCACTATCTGGCCTGGTGTCTGCTGGCTGATCTCCTTGCCACAAACGTGGCAGTGGGCTATTCCGATACGGGCAAATAATAATCGTAAATAGTCATATATTTCCGTTACAGTACCTACTGTAGAACGGGGGTTCATCCTGGTGGTTTTCTGGTCTATGGATATGGCTGGGGAGAGTCCCTCTATGTAGTCCACCTCTGGCTTTTTCATCTGCCCCAGGAACTGCCGGGCGTAGGCGGATAATGATTCCACATATCGCCTCTGTCCTTCGGCGTAGATGGTGTCGAATGCCAGGGATGATTTCCCGGAACCGCTTATACCGGTTATCACTACCATCTGGTCCCGGGGTATCTCCACGTCTATGTTCCGTAGGTTGTGCTCCCGGGCTCCCTTGATTATAATACTATCCTTCTTATTCATCTCTAACTTCCTCGAATATCAGTATTTTATCCCTGATTTTTGCTGCTTCTTCAAAATCCAGTCTCTGGGCTGCTTTTTTCATGTCTTTCCTTAGATCCTGTATGAACAGGTGTAATTCATCCTTGGGCATGTTTTCGATGTCGTCGCGCAGGACCACATCCTTCTTCTGTGTTTTTTCCTTAAGTGAACGGGACGTGCTTTTGGGTGTGATGTTATGTTTCCTGTTATATTCCATCTGTAAATGTCTTCTCCGGTTGGTGGTGTCCACTGCCTTGCGGATGGATTCCGTCACCTCATCGGCGTAGATCATGACCTGCCCCTCCACGTTCCGGGCGGCCCGGCCGATGGTCTGGATAAGTGATGGCTCGCTGCGGAGGAATCCCTCCTTATCAGCGTCGAGTATACCCACCAGGCCTACCTCAGGGAGGTCCAGACCTTCTCTTAAAAGGTTCACTCCCACTAAACAGTGGAATTCTCCCCGGCGAAGGTCGTCGATGATGTCTATCCTCTCCAGGGTGCTGATCTCCGAGTGGAGGTAGCGTACCTTGAGACCGGTCCGGGCGTAGTAGTCTGTGAGGTCCTCGGCCATCTTCTTGGTGAGGGTGGTTACCAGAACTCTCTGATCACTATCTACCTTCTTGTTTATCTCTCCCCGGAGGTGTTCCACCTGTCCCTTCACCGGGTGGATCTGTATCTCTGGATCCACCAACCCAGTGGGCCTGATTATCTGTTCCACGATGTTGGGGCTGAGTCCCAACTCGTACTTGGCTGGTGTGGCTGAGACGTAGATCACCTGGTTCTGCAGTGCCTCGAATTCCGGGAAGTTCAGGGGCCGGTTCTCCCTGGCAGAGGGTAGTCTGAAACCGTACTCCACCAGGCTGTCCTTACGGGCTTTATCCCCGGCGTACATTCCACCTATCTGGGGTACGGTGACGTGAGACTCATCTATAATAGTTAAATAATCCTTTGGGAAATATTTCAGAAGCGTGTAGGGTGTTTCCCCCCATTTCCGTCCGGAAAGGTGCATGGAGTAGTTCTCGATACCAGGGCAGTAGCCCATCTCCCGGAGCATCTCCATATCATACCGTGTCCTCTGCTCCAGCCTCTGCGCCTCTACCAGTTTGTTCTGTGCTTTCAGGATGGTGAGCCTATCTTCCAGTTCCTCTTCAATGGCATTTAATGCCTTCCTGAGTTTCGAATCAGCTATCACGAAGTGTTTGGCCGGGAAGATGGTTATCCGGTCCATATCCCTCCGGTGAGTCATTAAAAGTGGATCGATGGTGGAGATGTTTTCTATCTCATCTCCAAAGAGCCCGATTCGCAGGGCCACCTTTCCATGGGCGGGATATACGTCGATTACATCTCCCCTGACCCGGAAGGTACCCCTGGTAAATTCTATGTCGTTGCGGTCGTACTGCATCTTAACCAGGCTGGCCAGTATGGCTTCCCTGTCCATGGTGTCCCCTACACTCAGGGGGAGCACATGTTCACTGTAATCCTCCGGAGACCCTATACCGTAGATGCAGGAGACACTGGAGACCACTATGACATCGTCCCGGGAAAGCAGGGATTGGGTGGTGGAGTGGCGCATCATATCGATTTCATCATTGATGGACGCCTCCTTATCTATGTAGGTGTCTGAGTGGGGGATGTAGGCCTCTGGCTGGTAGTAATCGTAGTAGCTTACGAAGTACTCCACAGCATTATCCGGGAAGAGCTCCCGGAACTCCTCGTATAACTGGGCGGCCAGTGTTTTATTATGGGACATAACCAGGGTGGGTTTTTGAACCTCCTTTATAACGTTGGCCATGGTGAAGGTCTTACCTGAACCAGTTACCCCTAAGAGTGTCTGGTGTTTGAATCCTCTTTGTATGCCTTCTGTGAGTGATTTTATGGCTTTAGGCTGGTCACCTAGTGGTTTGTAGTTTGATACAAGTCTAAATTCGCTCATCTCTATCCTCGTCGAGAAAAATAAATATGTAAAGATTGTTATAGGAAATCTAAAAATAGAATATATATAATATAATTCCTTCATCTATTATATAAAGACTACTATCCCCCATATTTTTTATTGGATTAAGAATATCTAAATAGTTTAACCTAGAGTGGTTGAGAAGTATTCTAGATTAAAAAAAGGTTATATTAAAAAAAGGATAGTTCGAATTGATTATTTTTTATTTTTCAATAAGACCTATCATTTGTCTAATCAATGGAACAACTTAGGATTTACATGACTCTAAACAACACCAGTAACCTACCAGACAAGCCAGGAGTATACATTTTCAAGGACGCCGAAGAGAAGATACTCTATGTGGGAAAGGCTAAATCCCTGAAGAAACGGGTTAAATCCTACTTCAAGGATGAACTGGACTCGGATAAGACCAGGATCATGATGAAGCATTTCCACAGTCTGGAGTACATCGTAACCGACACCGAGAAAGAAGCCCTTATTTTAGAGTCTAACTTAATCAAGAAATATCTACCCCACTACAACATCCGTTTGAAGGATGATAAGAGATACCCATACGTTAAAATAACCAACGAAGATTTCCCCCGGGTAATAATAACCCGTAGAATTACGGAAGATGGTTCCTATTATTATGGGCCCTTTACAGATGTAACCCCCCTCCGGAGGATGCTCCGGTTTATCAAGGCGCTCTTCAAGATCAGGGACTGTAAGAACATGGACGGGCCCTGCCTGAACAGCCAGATGGAACTATGCGAGGCCCCCTGTGATGGCCGGATAAGTAAGGAGGACTATAATAAACTGATAGACAAGGCTAACCTGTTTTTCCAGGGGAAGTACAGTGAGATCATGGACATCCAGAAGAAGAACATGGAGGAAGCAGCGGCTAACCATGAGTATGAGAAGGCGGCGCTTTTAAGGGACCAGATAGCCTCCATCAAGGATATAGTGGAAAGGCAGAAGATAGAGTTCGACCGCAGACTGGAGCAGGATGTGATAGCCTGCTCTTTAGATGAGGAGTTTGCATCAGTGGTCCTCTTCCGGGTGCGGAATGGTAAGATAATAGGTAAGGAGGAGTTCCTCATGAGCGGATCCGAAGGAGGGGTGGGTACTCCGCAGTCCGTACTATCTGCATTCCTGAAACAGTACTACAGTGGCCCCCAGCAGGTGCCCTCAGAGCTGATCCTGCAGTACCATGTGGATGAGGAAGATCTGATCACAGACTGGCTCAAGGAGAAATCAGGGAATGATATTACAATTAAAGTCCCTGAAGAAGGTCTGGAATACCGGCTGGTTAAGATGGTAGCTAAAAATGCAGATATAGCCCGTAACCAGCAGGAACAGGTGAAGGGTGCGCTTCTGGAGGTGAAGGATTACCTGGGAATTCCCAGGATACCCCGATACATCGAGGCCTTCGACATCTCCAATATCAGCGGTAAACTGGCAGTGGGTTCCATGGTGGTCTTTGAAGATGGAAAACCTAAAAAGAACAACTACCGAAGATACAAAATTGAAACACCAGGACCTGACGATTACGCCATGATGCGGGAGGTTTTAACCCGTCGATATAAGAAATTAGCCCATGCCGAGTTGACCCGTAAAGAAGATGCCGGTAAGGTGAAGGGAGACACGGGTAAAATGGAAGATCATACTCTAAAAGAACATACCCGTCCAGACCTCATAGTCATAGATGGGGGTAAGGGACAGCTTAACACCGCATTGGGGGTTTTGAAATCTTTAAACCTCACCAGTATCCCGGTTATTGGTCTGGCCAAAGAATTTGAGCACATCTTCATTCCCGGCTTCCAAACACCCATCATACTTCCCCGGAATTCTAAAGCATTACACCTGCTTATGAGGGTGCGGGACGAAGCCCACCGGTTTGCAGTTACTTACCATAAAAAGCTCAGGTCCAAGGAGATAGAAGGCTCTCTACTGGATCATATTCCCGGGGTGGGTCCTAAGCGGAAGTTGAGGTTAATCAGGCATTTTGGTAGTATGGAGAATATTCAAAAGGCCAGCCTTGAGGAAATTGCTGAAGTGGAGGGCATCAGCCAGAAACTGGCACTGTTAATCCACCGAGAACTACAGAATAAGTAAGTAAATAGTATCACTGGAGACAAACATCCATAAAAATTAATATAGAAGTTTAATTAGATTTATAACTGTATAGCGATAGATGTTATTAGGTTAATAACTGAATAGTTAATTAAAAAAATGAATGATGACAATTTCAACCATCATCCTAAAATTCGATTCAAATGTCAAAAATCAAGATACTGATAGTGGAAGATGAAAGTATAGTGGCCATGGATATAAAGCACCGGGCTGAAAGCCTGGGCTACCAGGTCATTGGTGTCACTCCCTCGGGTGAAGAAGCCCTGGAACTGGTCAGGGAGAATCCACCAGACTTAATCCTCATGGATATAGTGCTTAAAGGGAAAATAGACGGAATAGAAGCTGCACAGAGAATCCACGATGATTTTGATATCCCTGTTTTGTACTTAACTGCTTATTCTGACGAGGAAACCCTTAAGAGGGCTAAGATAACCGAACCATTCGGTTACATAATCAAACCCTTCGAAGACAGGGAACTGCACAGCTCAGTGGAGATAGCCATCTACAAGCATGAGATGGACCGTAAACTTAAAGAAAGTGAAAAATGGCTCTCCACCACCCTGGAAAGTATTGGTGATGCGGTGATAGCCACCGATAAGGAGGGTGTGATCATATTCATGAACCCGGTGGCCCGGAAGGTTACTGGCTGGGACCAGGAGGAAGCCATTGGCAAAACACTGGTGGATGTCTTCCAGATAATAAATGAGAACACCGGAATCCCCCTGGAAGACCCGGTAACTAATGTCCTTAAAAGGGACGCCGTAATAGAAATGAACGACCCTGCCTTACTCATCACCAAGGATGGGACCAGGTTACCCATAGATGATAGCAGCGCCCCTATAAGGGATGAAAATGGGAGTGTAATAGGAGTAGCCCTTGTTTTTAGAGATATAACCGAGCGTAAAAGGGCAGAAAAGGAAAAAGAAGAATTGTTGAAGGATAAAGCCAGGGGAGAACTTTCTAATTTTGTCTTAAGCGCACTGCCTGTTTTTGCATCCAACATACCGCCCCAGGTACGGAATAACATAGCCAGAAGCTTCTCGGACCGTTTCGAGAAAAATACGAAAGCCCGGTTTTTGAAAGACCTTGAGACCTGCCTGGGAAAGGCAGCAAAGACCCCCGAAAATATATTCCGATGTTACATTTCATGGCTTCGGGATTTCTTCTCCAACCTGGGCATTGAACCAGAATTAACCTATGAAAACAGTTCTATACTATTTAAATTCCATAACTGTCCCTGGGTTGATGATACTGAGACCAGTCCCATGTTCTGTATGATATGCCGGGTCATAGTACTGCGCAGTTTCACCTGGACCAATTTACATGGTAACGTTGGGCAAACCCATTGCCTGGAGGATAGGGATAACTACTGCAACTTTGAATTTGTGATTAATTATAATGAATAAGTTTTTAAATACAGATTGAAATATTAAATGTATAGAACATCTGAATCATCAGTTAAAGAGAGTGATAATATTGAAAAGGATAAATACAGGAATAGAAGGTATAGATAAATTTACCAACGGATTTCCAGAAGGAAGAACTCTTCTTATAACTGGTGATGCCGGATCTGGAAAAACCATCCTCGGACTACAGTTTGCCTATAGTTGCTGTCTTCAAAACCTTAAAACTGCTTATATAACCACTGAAGAAGATGCTGAAGATTTATACATCCAGAGCGAAGCATTCAACTGGGATATTAAAGGATGCACAGATAAAGGAATGTTGCAATTCTTAGAACTCGCGAAAATACGGGCGGAGGTAACCGAGGCAGAGGTGAAGATTGAAATAGATTCCATGAAGGGAAACTTCGCCAAACTCCTGGAAATAATACCAAAAGACACCGAAGCCTTAATTATAGATAATATCGGCAGTTACACTGCAAAACTAACCCCCTATGACTTCCGCTCCCGACTGGACCTCCTGGTCTATGAACTCAAAAAAAAGAACATAACTGCTTTAATCATATTAGACAGCGCCACCTCCTATGAATTCAATGAAATAGCTTTATACTCCGTCTATGGCGCTATCAAATTAATGAAACGGGAAAACCCCTACACTGGCCGTAGAGAGAGGGTGATGGACGTGGTGAAAGTGAGAAACACCAAAACACCCACCCAGTTTTTAACCTACGAGATAGGCCCCACTGGAATCGAGATCAACTCGGCCATTAATTCAAAATAAGGATTAACCTCGAATTAACTCTCAGGATTAACTCCCACTAATTTTGGATTAACTCCCACTAATTTTATTTTAGATTTCCACGTAAACAGTTTCATCTTCTACTGAAACCGGGTAACTCATTAAATCATGTGAACCACCGCCAGTGAGAACTCTCAAAACACCGGGCACATCCTTAACCAACTTTCCAGTGGTCACATCGTACTGGGAACCATGCACCGGACACTTTATTATATTCCCTTCCAGCATGCCTATGGGCAGGTAGCCTCTCATATGTGGACATACAGCAGTTACGGCGTGAAAATTCCCGTCAACGTTAGCCAGGAGGATATAAGCGTATTTAACAGTGAATCCCCTCATGGTTCCCGGGGGGAACATCTGAAACGTTGCATACCTTTTCCATTTTTAAACCCCATATTAATTTTTAAAAGGGAGAAATGTTTTCAACATGCTTATTCTTTTCTAACGAACAAGTATTTTACGATTGTAAAATGTATAAAAAAATTTTCAGATAAAAAATAAGGAAGAATTCAGAAAAAAAGATAAAAAAATTCATAACACCGAAATCAGGCATTAAAACTTCTTCAACACGGCTAAAATCAGCTTCACCGAGTTTTCCACATCATCCAGGTTCACCACACTCACCGGAGTATGTATATACCTGCTGGCTGCTGATATAACCCCTGTAGGCACCCCTGCCCGGGTGAGGTGTATGGATGTGGCGTCGGTGGTTCCGCCGTCACTGACTTCTACCTGATAGGGTATCTCTTCTTCTCGAGCCGTGGATATCAACAGATCTTTTATCAGTGAAGGGGTTATGAGTCCTCTTCCGCTGGCATCAGTTAATATTATGGCCGGGCCTTTGCCTGCCACCGATGGTGCTTCGTCTTCCTTGATTCCGGGATGGTCTCCAGAGATGGTTACATCCAGTGCCAGGGCTATATCCGGGTTTATGCTGAATGCGCTGGTTTTAGCTCCTTTAAGGCCTACTTCTTCCTGGACGGTGCCCACACCATAAATTGTGGCGTTACTTTCTGCCTTTTTTAATACTTCGATGAGTATGGCGCAGCCGACCCGGTTATCCAGTGCTTTACCCATAACCAGGTTGTTTCTCAGTTCTTCAAACTCCTGTCTGATTATTATAGGATCTCCCACACTGACCAGTTCTTCTGCCTCTTCCTTATCCTTGGCACCGATGTCGATGAACATGTTCTCGTATTTCAGGATCTGCTTCTTTTCAGATTCCTTCATCTTATGCGGTGGTTTGGAACCTATAACCCCGGTTATATTCCCCTGGGATGATTGTATGTAAACCGTCTGGTTTAAAAGCATCTGATCGTTTATTCCCCCGATTTTTGAAAACTTGATGAAACCGTTTTTATCGATGTACCTTACCATAAGCCCTATTTCATCCATATGGGCTGCTAGCATGATTTTTTTACCATCGGAAGTTCCATTCTTCCTGGCTATTAGGTTACCCAGCTGGTCTATCTCTATTTCATCTACATGGTTCTTTAATTCTGTTATCATTAGATCCCGTACTTCATCTTCAAAACCAGATATTCCTGGTGCGTTTGAAAGTTTCTTAAGTAAATCCTTCATGGTTTTAACCTCGATTTTTTAAATAATCAATCAACTTAATTAAAAATTAATTCAAAAAAAATTAATAATTTGATCAGAGAGATTTTATCAAAATCAGAAGACCGAGCAGTATGATTATTATGGGCCCTGCCTGTTCCTGTATAATGGAGAAGGGTATGATTCCCACATTCACACCAGACCAAACCAAACCAATAACCAGGAGGAGTACACTGATGTATATTCCCCATTTATTCCTCTTTCTCTTGGGTTTATTGTAAGGGGTTTCTTCCATGTTTATACCTTCATCTTCATTCATAACCGATCCCTACAATATGTTTTTAACCTATCATCATTTTTAAACATTCAGTACACCAGGGTTATGGTATAATCATGCCGGTTGGTCTCTAGATATAGCTTTGATTCACTAAAACTAATTGCATTATAGCCACTGCCGGCTAGCGAGTTGTTTATACTTTTTAATATGGTTTCATTTATGGATTCAACAGAACTGGAGAATCGTACTTCGATAGTTACGTCGTCTTCACCGTTTATATCAACACCTGTGACTCTAACTGGCTGCATCTGTGGATTTATTATAGATGCGTAGGTGGTGCCGTTTTCCGCCCCCATTTTTACAGCCGAAGCTACTGAATTGAGTTCACTCTCATTGGCCACGACCCAACCAAAGGCAATAACTATGAACAGCACTATAGCTGCTAAAAGAATGTATTCTACAGAAATTTGTCCTCTTTGATCCATTTTATCGATCATTCTTTGTATATACTCCTCTATATCTTTTTTGATTAAAACCAGATAATTCATACAAATCAGGTTTTAAGTAATACGGAGTCCTCAAAACTTATATATATTATTA
>WOYJ01000092.1 GCA_011620845.1 Methanobacteriaceae archaeon | reverse complement strand
ATGTTTCTATTTCACCAAATAATCAGTTTAAACATGGCTAAAAAATATTATTTATGAAAAACACAAATTTCAAAAACCACCAAGTTTTTGACAGTCTCAAAATATATTACTGGAAGAATGGTTTATTATATATTACTTCAAAGACAATAACCATCTTATTATATAATACTTTAAGACCACTACCATTTTTATTATATACTACTTGTTGGCCATACAATCTTGTTTACAACACTTCAAGACGTGGCCATTCAAATTATAACTTTTAAAATGGACAAAAAACATAATTCAAGGTGATCTAAAAATGGAAAAAGTAGTTCTGGCATTCAGCAGTGGTTTGGACACCTCAGTATGCGTCAAGTTGCTTCAAGAGAAGTACGACATGGAAGTTGTAACTGTCTGTGTAGATGTAGGGCAACCAGAAGAGGAAGTGGAACGATCGGAACGTGTAGCCCATGAGATAGGTGTGTCCAAGCACTACACCATCGATGCCAAGAAAGAATTTGTTAAAGATTTCATCTTTAAAGCAGTGAAGGCGAACGCAGTTTATGAGGGATACCCTCTAAGCACAGCCCTGGCAAGACCATTAATAGCCATGAAAATGGTTGAAATAGCCGAAAAAGAAAAAGCCGTTGCCATATCCCATGGATGCACCGGTAAAGGTAATGACCAGTTCAGATTCGAATGCACCATACGTTCAGCTTCAGATTATAATATTATCGGCCCGGTAAGGGATTTAAACCTCACCAGAACAGAGGAAATAGAATATGCCGGAAAACATGACATTCCCCTGCCCGTATTCTCCCACTTCAGTATCGATGAAAACTTGTGGGGCAGATCCATCGAGGGTGACATACTGGAGGACCCCATGGTGGAGATGCCGGAGGAAGCATTCAACTGGACCAGATCCAGTGCCGATGCACCCGACGAGCCTCAGGTGCTGGAGATAAAATTTGAAGAGGGAATACCCGTAGCTTTAGATGGGAAAGAATTCGGTCCACTGGAGATCGTGAAGGAATGTAACCGGATCGCAGGTTTACACGGAATTGGCAGGGTAGACATCATGGAAGACCGTATAATAGGACTTAAATCCAGGGAAAACTACGAAACACCGGCAGCCGTGCTTATAATAACCGCCCATAAAGCCCTGGAGCAGATCGTACTCACCCGGGAGGAGCTGAAATTCGCTGCAAATGTATCAGAGACCTACTCTGAACTGGTTTACAACGGCCTGTGGCATGAACCTCTACGGGAAGACCTGGACCACCTCATCGACAACATGCAGAAACGGGTGTCTGGTATAGTTAAAGTAAGATTACATAAGGGTAACCTAAGGATCCTCGGCCGGAAGTCACCATTCAGCCTCTACCAGGAACAGGCCGTTTCCTTCGAAGACAAGGAAACCGACCAATCCGAAATCGTGGGATGGTTAAAAAACTACGGTGTACAGGCCGCCTGTTTCCAGAATGTGTGTAAGAAGAAGTGAGATCTTACCTGTTTTTTTTTTATTTTTTTAAATTTTTTCCCCCTTTTTTAATGCACCAAATTTCTCGAAAGATATTTATCTACTGAATTTAATTTTTAAATAATGTTAGTAGGAGTTAAAAAAATGGACATCAACGACTGTATAAAATTTGCAAACGAAACACCGGTGAGCTACGTAGCAACGGTGGATGGAGACCAGCCCCGAGTTAGGGCGTTAGGATTCTGGTTTGCCGATGAAACCGGGTTTTATTTCCAGATCGGGGTGGTTAAGGATATGTATGGACAGTTACAGAAAAACAATAAGGTTGAGGCCTGTTTCTGGCAGCCGGACGAAGAGTCCACCGGCACCATGTTAAGGGTTGCTGGGGAAACAGAATTCATCGAAGATCCAGAACTTAAAAAGAAGGTTATAGAGGACCGGCCATTTCTTAAAGAATTTGGTCTGACTGTTGATCACCCAGGACTCGTAATTTTTAGGATATTCAAGGGAGAAGCCTACTTCTGGACCATGGAAACTAATTTTGAACCTAAAGAGTTCATTAAATTTGGGGACTGACCAATTTAAGCTAGGCTTATTTCGTCTCTTTTTTTAATTTAGCTCATTATAGGAAATCTAGATGATATCATGGAAGTAACTGTGGTTATGGAGAATAACAAGTTAAAAGGCTCTGATTTTAAAACCGAAAATGGACTTTCCCTACTTATAGAAGACAAACATGGATTAATTTTATTTGATACCGGCGGCCCCAAAAATTATGCCATCCAAAACGCCCAAAAACTGGGCGTCGATCTTTCCAAGGTTGATGCAGTAGTTATATCTCACGGACACAACGATCATACTTGAGGGTTGTTAAATTTTTTAAAATGAATGATAAAGCACCGGTTTATCTCAAGAAAGAAGCTTTAAACCCTTACTATGCCAAACTCCTGATAAAACCAAATACATTGGTATGGATAGTAAAATTGCTGAAAATCATTCGAACAGGTTAATTTTTGTGGATAAAAACCTGGAAATAAGCCCTGGAATGTTTTTAATTCCAGATATTGAAAGGAAATTCCCCATCCCCTCTAACAATCAAATTCTCTTTGAAGGTAAAGAAGATAAGATGATTAAGGATGAATTTAAACATGAACTGTTCATGGTTTTAGAAAAAAATAATAATTTAACTGTTTTTTTCTGGTTGTGGACATAGTGGAATTACCAACATCATAAACAAAGTGAAGAACACCTTCCCGAAAGGTAAAATAAACACGGTACTGGGAGGATTTCATTTTCAATCTGGAGTGATACCTCTATAGTGGCTGAAAAAGAAGAAATCGAAGGAATAGCTCATTGGCTGGCAGATGAGGGGATTGAAAACGTTTATACTGACCATTGCACGGGTGAACGTAGAATGGAAATCATGAGCCCTATTTTAGAAGATAAACTCCACAGAATCTGTACGGGAATGAAATCACTTTAGATACTAACTAGAATTAGCATTCAATTTAAGAGTGTCTCCCAAGTTGATCAACTATTTGAAAGCATACGGGACAAAATCTAAAAGGTCAGCTGCGGTGAAATTATAACCATATTCTTTTAAAGCCAGATCTCCAGTTTTTCCATTTATGTAGGCGGCTAAAAACGCAGCTTCAAAAGGATCATACTCCTGAGCCATCAATCCACTAACCAGCCCCGCCAGACAGTCCCCAGTTCCACCCACAGTCATCCCTGGGTTTCCTGTGGAATTGAGTTTTATTTTATCTTTATGGGCAATTATATCCACCGCACCTTTAAGCAGTACAGTTGCACCACTCATCTGGGACGCCTTCTGGACAGTGGCGGTTTTCTGTTTGAAGGATTCAGGTACTGTAACTCCAAAGAGAGATTTAAATTCTGCTTTATGGGGGGTTACCACTATTTCCTGTTCTGATTCCTTAATTAAATTTAAATCAAGTAATTTAAGCGCGTCTGCATCAATCACCAGGGGTTTTTCCACCTTCTCTATGAGCTGGTTTAATGTTTCTGCTGTTTCATCTTCGGTACCGGCACCACACCCCACTACTATGGCATCCGCCTGGGTAGATAGTTCTAATATCTTATCTATATCATTTGTATTGATGTAATCACCGGTAAGACTTTTCACAATTAAATCCGGAGAATATGATCTGATAGGTGTGCTTACAGATAAAGGACAGGCCACTACAGCCAGATCAGCACCTGACTTTAATGATGACATAGCGGCTATGGCCGGAGCGCCAGAGTAATCCTTACTCCCTCCAACTACGAGCAATCTCCCGTTTTGGCCTTTATGGGAGGTTGCATCCCTGTTTTTTAGTCGTAAAAGATCCCCTGGACCAGTGAATATCTCGGCTTCCCGGGGGATTCCTATATCACAGACATGTATTTTCCCAATATACTTCCTTTTGGCGTCTTTAAAGCCTGATTTCTCCTTATGGAAGGTGACCGTGTAATCTGCTTCTACAGCTTTATCAAAAACTTTACCTGTAAGGGGATCAAGACCCGTTGGGGTGTCTACTGCGATTTTTATCCCTTTAGATTCGTTTATGATCTCTACTGCACTGGCGATTGGTTCCCTTAATTTTCCCTGGGTTCCGGTGCCCAGTAGTGCGTCTATTATTATCTCCGCATGGGTAGGCTTTAAATCTGTAGAATCCCGTACAGTTGAAATCTGGAGTAGCTCAGAGTTCCTGATTCTTTGCAGTACCTCCCAGTTCTTCCTGGTTTCTCGTGATCTTATCTGTGAAGGATGTCCTAAGAAAAAAACTTCCACTTCAAACCCTTTGTTTACCAGATATCTTGCAGCTACAAATCCGTCACCACCGTTTCCACCAGTACCGGAAAATATAGCTACTTTACATGGTTTTAACAGATGGACTACCTTATATGCAAGACATTTGCCCGCGCTTTCCATTAAGGACTGTTTGGGGATTCCTAATGCTTCGGCACCCGCATCCAGCACCATCATATCTTTAGGGGTCAAGATATCACCAATTTCAGTTAAAAATTATTAATTAATTATCTCACTGGAATATTTAAAATTTCTTTTAAATATAATTAAGTGAGTAGGGCTTTAATAGCTTTTTTATTCAATATTTTTGCAAATTTTAAAGGAAAAATTAATTAAATAGATACATTTAAAAT
>WOYJ01000144.1 GCA_011620845.1 Methanobacteriaceae archaeon | reverse complement strand
TTGAAGATTGTCTATCTAAACTTCTAACAGAGATTGATACAAAAATAGAAAGTAATGCGGAATCAGTTTCTAATTCTACTAACAATCTACAAAATATCAAAGTTAACCTACAAGATCTTTATAAGCTTGTCACTCAAATAAGTAAGATTTCTCCAGATAACCAGAAACCGGTTAAATTAAAACAGGACATTTCAAGCATACTTAATCGGATTGACACAGATTTTAAAAATATTCTATGCTGCTGGTATTTACTTGGAGAAAATGATAAAGAACTTAGAGACATAGTAAATAACTTGAAAGGAATTGAAAGAAACCTGGAAAGAGCAGATAAAAAAAATCAATATAAGGATGTAATAAACAAAACCAAGAACATGGAAACATCCTCATCTGATCTACGAAATTTAATTTCAACTAAAAGGGGAGAAATCAAAAATTTGGCCCAGGAATTAAGAGATGTAGGAATTGAATGGGCAAAAATTTACCGGGAATTTGTTGATCATGTTCCGCCAGTGACCATAGATCCAGTTTATTTAAATGAAACCATCGATGCTCAGATAACTCCCCAAATCAGACAAAAGGCTCTTGAACTGGGAAATGATCCCATCCAAATATACAATTACGTGCGAAACCTTTCTTACGATACTTATTATGGTTCTTCTAGGGGTAGTGTATGGACCCTGAGTGGAGGAGCAGGAAATGACTATGATAAATCATCGTTACTCGTAGCTCTACTTAGGGCTGCCGGATATCCAGCAAGGTATGTCCAGGGATGGGTCCAGTTGAATGGTTCTACCCTTATAGGAATCTTAGAAGGGAAAAATATCACAGTTAATGGAACAAGTAGTGCAATGACTATTGATCAAGCTTTAAATATTCTCCAAGATAATGGAATTCTATATGAACAGAATGGAAACATTATATCATTGGAACATGTATGGGTAGAGGTTGCAATGCCTTCAAAGACTAAAAATTGGCCTTGCATATGTGATATATACAATATTTTCTCCAGTACAACCAAGAGATGGAGCTTTGAATACTATGATTTTAAAGATATGAAGTTTAACCTAATCGACTTTTTTACTAGTTACATAAATGTTAAACCGAGTTATGAGTGGCTTCCATTAGACCCATCCTTTTTTAACTACACTGTTTCACAGGCTATAAATTATGCAGAAATTCCAGATGAACTTAGACATAAAGTTCAAATTACAACCAGTGATGGTATAGATTCTGGACTAATTCCCATCCCTCTACTGGCCAAAGAGAAAATCATCCTCGAATATGTGCCGGCAGACGAGGGTCAAGTGAATTTCCTGGGGGATCAAAGCATTTACCGGCTCTTGGATAACGGTGGAAAATCATGGTCCGTTGGGCTTCTATTTGGATCCGTCTGGTGGACAGGTCCTTACTATGCCTATGTGATGCCTGAACTTATCATAGGAAATCAAACAGTTTCTGTTGGAAATGCGGTGACTTTAGGTTCTGGACAAACATTGAATTATACTTTTACAAATGCAAAACAGAACACCATGCAAGATATAAAAGGTTATAAAGCCGGTGATATGTACTCCATTACATTGAGCCCAGCATATGAACCTTCTTCAAGAATAGTAGAGGAAACCTCCAAAACAACTGACTTGAAACAGGAATATGATTCAACAGGTAATGCATCCACTTATGATGATATGGTCTCCCAACTTTTATACACCACGGGAATAACTTATTACGCTGCATGCGACAAGACAGAACAACTTTTAGGTGAAACATACATCACTAAAAGCTATCATCCAATAGCAAGGTGTGATTATGTATCGAGAGGAGTGAAATACTGGGAAAACTACAACGGAATAGGAATCTACCGTGTTTATGCAAATTATATGCCCGGTGCAATTTCACACGATGTTCCAATTGATTCAATATCCAGTTACTCCAAGATTGGACAGGAAGAAGGATGCCTTTTATTTAATCTAAAAGCAGGTTTTGCAAGTTCGGGGTGGGAATCACAGTCCATATATGGACTTTTCAACGTGACAGCAGTTTCAACCACTTATATAATAGCCTATGCCCAGAGCAACGGCATCCCAGTATATTCCATAAATAGTGATAATATAAATGAGATACTACCCAAACTTAGATTAGCCCAGTGGTTGATAGATGAAATAAGGAACGATGTTAACGCAGGTTATCAGATCATCATTCCTGAAACAGAAGTTACCATTGGGCAATGGCATGGTATTGGCTGGGCGGTTCTTGGTTCCAATGGCTTCGGAGCTTACATGATCTCCGGTGGATTGAACAGCAATTCCACGAATGCCACATTGCTTGGCGGATGGGGAACTGAGCCTATGGACACTTACGATAATGCTGGAAGTGTTGGTACCAATGGTGCGAATATGGCTAATCAGTTAGATCGCGGAGAAGTAAAGAAAACATTAACAGAAGAATTTTTACATACAATTACTTCGCCTGATCTTGAAGCAGTTGCAGTGGGAATATTTTTGGGGTATTTAGGATATCTTCTATTGTCTGCAGGCATGTCACTAATTGCAGGAGGAGCAGTTGTCGCGATTTTTGCAGGTCTTTTATTGAGTGGATTTGCTTTGGTATTAGTTATAGGCATGATTGTGATTTTTGTTGCTTTGTATTACTTATTAACTACCCCTATTGATCCTGAAGGAGAGTATATTATTGTCGGCCAAAGAAATGAAACCTGAGAAATTGGTTGAAGGTATGCATATATATATTACTCAATTAGACTTTTATAGGCCCCCCATATCATTTGGACTATTGCCCTGGTCTTATAAATTGCTTTTTAAGTTATTATTTAAATCAATGTCTCAGTACTACTTCTTTAGCCACTGTAAAGATTTGTATAGGAAAACCAGGAAAGATCTGGATCCATTTTTTAAGGCTCTTCTGAAGGTTAGCCTTAAAGATCATTTTATTTTATACGTCGTTATAATGGGGTGGTTAATATTTTCCGTGATTATATGTGTTACGATTTTCAAAGAAATTTTAATTAGCATTCTATTTTCAGTAATAATCGGGTTATCTGGTTTATACCTTATCATGGCTTGGTCATTTACAAAACGCAGACGAATTGCGGGAGAAACATACAACGAAGAAATTAAAGTAGTAACTCAGGGGTTGATAGATTATTCTATTGAGTTCTTTAAAAAAGAGGGTTTAAATCCACTAGAATTTCCCATTAAATTAAAAAATGATGATTATACTGGTTTAAGCTACAAAAATAATGGAAAAAATTACATGGGATATGTGGTACTAAATGAATAAAAAGTTTTCCAGATCAACGATAATACTTTCGATTGTTGTCTATGTTTTATTGATTTACTTGATTTTCATATTTACTTTTTATGTTCACATCAATGAACTATTTAGAATTGACATTAATCCTGTATATTTATGGATACCCATATTTCTAGTTTCTTTTACTATAATTCCCTGTTTTATTATTTTAAAGAATGATTTCAAACTTTTAGGAGAAGAATTATATCGAGAGAAGTTACCCTTTTTATATTCATTAATTGCCATGCTTTCAGTTGTTCCAGCAACTTTTGCACTGTTAAATACCCTTTTTACAGGGGTTTTCCAAATTTCTGCGATTTTATTAGTTTATGGAGGGATATTTTGTATAATAACTTACTTATCTTTAGGAAATTCATTAAACAATAATCAGGATGTTAATAACAATGCTGATTTAAAATGAGAAATATGATTTAAATTGGATAATTCAGCTAATAATAAGTGTTAAGATGATTTCATGAATGATATTGCTTTTTCTTTTTGCAAAAATATTGAGACGATAGACTTTTATAGATTTTATCATAAGAGGTGGAAATCCACAAGATACAGTCAATTTGGCTATATAAGTAGATTGAACTTCGTTAAAATGTGTGATGGGGATATTAAAAAATATGATGTGTCTTTGTGGAAACGAGTTCATGATGAATGTAAGGAAATGGGAGTAATTTCCCCTATATCTAAAAAAGATAGGTTATATAGTTCAAGTCTTCTGGTTACTATATTATTAGCATTTTTCTTCCTTATCGCATTTATTATCTTCCATTTAGTAATTTTCGCTGTACTTTCATTACCTTTAGTAGTCATCTCAATAATATTTGGATTACTTATATTAAATGAAGGAATGCATTTAGGACAAAAGGCTATTGCGAAGTATTACCAACAAAAAAACCTGGTTCAGGAGTTAATTTACGAGGTAATACATTTCTTTAAAGAAGAAGGTCTTGCTCCGGGTGATTATCAATTAAAGCTGAAATTCAATGATTATAAGGGATTAAAGTTAATTAAGGTGAAGAAAAATCTTTTAAGTAAAGATTATTCCTTCTATTTAGATTTAGATGCATTAAATGTTCCAAAATTTATAGAAAATGAAATTTCTGAACAAGAAATGTATAGGGAGGCTGTAATTTCTTTTATACGGACATCAGCAACTGTACTCCTGTTGGCAATGATAGGTGCATCGGTATTGATAGTTCTACATTATGGGTATATTTGAAATAAAAAAAATATGTGGTCAAATAATCATGAAAAAAGACGTTGTACATTCATTTATTAAAAATATTGAGTTAATGGATAAATATAGATATTAC
>WOYJ01000030.1 GCA_011620845.1 Methanobacteriaceae archaeon | reverse complement strand
ATCTGATACAGGCATATCTGAAGATTTACAGACGATAATATTTTTATTTAATTCCAAAGCTTTGTTACATTCCCTTTTAACTTCTTTTGAATCAATAGTTTCATCGGTAAAAATGACAACAAAAAAGGGGGGGCATCTTCAATTGCAGAATCTATCATTTTTTCCCAATCTTCTCCACTAAAAAGGCTTTCACGGTCAAAAAAAAGCGTTATACCTACCTTTTCCTAAGGAATCATGTAAATTTTTAGCGGTACCTCGTCCTGTAGTGGTTTCGTAAGAAATAAAGACATCATATGCCATTGATTCACCTGTTTACAACTTTTTTGTGATATTTTTACCACAACTACAAGGACATTAATTGTTATTTTTAGTTATATTTTAATGTCTTATACTAATTTAACCACGACCCAGCTCCTTATGGGCCCGGGCGAGGTGTCCTGCTGATAAAGCCCCCACCAGGGATAATTCACCGGCTAAAACCGTTCCGGCTACTATCTCGGCGAATTTACCCACCTTACCAGAGCCGTAGACGTCCATTATTTCCAGGCATTCTCGGGCGGTTTCCAGCCGGGTTCCTCCGCCGATGGTTGCCAGGGGTACATCCGGCAGGGTTACGGAGAAGTAGAGGTCTCCTTCGATATTTTCAGCGGTGGTTATTCCCAGGCTTCCCTCTACGATGTGGGCTTCATCCTGACCGGTGGCTAGAAATATAGCGCCGATCATGTTGGCGTACTGGGAGTTGAAGCCTATGCTACCGGATATTGCTGATCCTATTAAATTCTTGGATGTGTTAACCTCTACTATGGCATCAGTGGTGGTTTTAAGTTTATTTTCCACTATTTTCTGGGGTACGATTACTTCGGCCACCAAAGTTTTACCCCTTCCTTCTATAAGGTTAAGAGAGGATGGTTTTTTATCCACACACAGGTTGCCGCTTAGGGCTACCACATGGGCGCCTGTTTTATAGGTTAAAAGGTTTAAAGCATTTTCGGTGGCTATGGTGACCATGTTCATCCCCATGCTGTCCCCTGTTTTGAAGACGAAGCGTGGGTAGAGGTACCGTCCCACCACTACCACCGGGTCGATCTTCAGGAGCTTACCGTGTCTGGTGGTGACCTCCGCGGCCTTTTTAAGTTCCTTGAAGTGGTCCCTGATCCAGTCTTTTATCTTCAATGCATCAGTAAGTGATTTGGCCTTGATTACCGGTCCTCTGGTCATCTTATCATCGACTACACGTACGTTTGCACCACCTGCCTCGGTTATGGCCGAGCAGCCCCGGTTTACCGATGCCACCAGAGCCCCTTCTGAGGTGGCCAGTGGAACGTAAAACTCCCCCTGAGTGTTTAAACCGTTGATCTTCAACGGCCCGGCCAGGCCAACTGGAATCTGGATAGTTCCGATAGGGTTTTCTATGTTTCTTTTCAGGGCTTCTTCCATATCCAGGGAGTAATTTGCGATGTTGGTTAACTGGATCTTATATTTCTCTTCTAAAAATTCACGCCTTATATCAACAGCTTCCCGGGTGTTCTCGGTGAATTTGTCAATTTCATATAGTTTAAGTTCACCATTTAGGAGTTTATTTATTATTTCTTCCTTTTCGACCATTTTCTCACAGATCCTGAAATATTTAGAGAATTTAATAAAATTGAGTTTATATAATTTTTTGAATTCATAAAATTTATATTTTTAACCAATTAAGGGAGGAAGATTCATATATTAAAAAAAGTTATAAAATGTCCTTCATTATTTCGGCTATCTGAGAAGGCCTGCTTGCAACCTGCACCCCGGCTTTCTCCAGGGTTTCTATTTTGCTTTTGGCAGTCCCGCTTTCACCTTCTATTATGGCGCCGGCGTGTCCCATCCTCTTACCTGGTGGGGCGGTTACTCCTGCGATGTACGCCACCACTGGTTTGCTGATGTTCTCCTGGATGTATTCGGCGGCTTTTTCCTCGGCATTTCCCCCGATCTCCCCGATCATGGCCATGGCTTTGGTGTTCTTGTCTTCCTCAAACATCTGCAGTACGCGTGAGAAGTCCATTCCCACCACAGGGTCTCCGCCTATTCCCAGGCAGGTACTCTGGCCCAGACCGGCACGGGTGATCTGGTGTGCTACTTCATAGGTTAGGGTCCCGCTCCGGGAGATTATGCCCACTTCTCCCTCCTGGAATATGTGGGTGGGCATTATTCCCAGTTTCCCCACTCCAGGAGTGATGATTCCTGGGGTGTTGGGGCCGATGACTATAGTGTCATGCCTGCGGGCGTATTCCACCACTTCTATGGTGTCGTGTACCGGGATGTGCTCGGTGATTATGACCACCAGGTCGAGCTGTGATATCGCTTCAAAGGCAGCATCCTTGGCAAATGGTGCTGGTACGAATATTATGGATGCGTTGATGTCTAATTCCTTTTTTGCCTCTGCTATGGAGTTGTAAACATCTATTTCACCGAATTTCTGCCCTCCCTTTCCTGGGGTGGTCCCGGCTACAATGTTAGTTTTGTAGTCCAGCATTCCCTGGGTGTGGAAGGTCCCCTGTTTTCCGGTGATGCCCTGTACTATGCATCTCGTGTTTTTATCTAGAATTATCATCTTCCTTCAAACCCTTACTTCTCTTCATTTAAACCATATTTTATGTGTGGTACTGTAATTATGATAGTCCTTTATTGGTAATAAAAAGGGGTGATTTGCTTCGTCACCATTTTAAATTTTACCTACCACCATTTTTATGACCACTATTTCAAAATACGCATCCTCTCAGAGAGGGGAACTGCCAGGTCCATCACGTTGCCGTTCATATAGGCAGTGATGGACATGATCACACTACCCGGTATAACATAGGATGGTGAGCCCCTCTCCACTAGGTAGACGTTCTTGTTTCCCAGGGCGGCTCCCATCATGGCCCCGGCGACTATTCCCATACTTTCAATATCCTCTATGGTCGCGGCTACCACCGGGTCATCAGTCTGGTCTGAAACGTAGCCAACACCGGGTATTTTCTGTGAACCGTCCTGTATGGGACTGCTAGTGTCGGTGACACCGTCTATACCCTGTGCGGCCTGTAGAACTGAATTTGCAACTTTACCTACAAACGGTTCTCCCCCGTAGGTGTCGAATGAGACTATTAAAGCATCCGGGTAGCGGTCCTGTCTGATAGTTGCCTCGGCGTAGGATATTCCTTCACCGGCTCCTTCTGGTGTGGGTGATATACCTTCTATATCCCCAATATTTTCGGCATTGTTTCTTAAAATCTCCACTATAGCAGCGTTTATTTCCTCTAATTTATCATCTGGCACGAATGCACTTATAACCAGGTCATCACCGGTTATATTGGTCAATGCAGCTGAATGTGCACCTAGTTCCAGTAATTGGGGGATGTTCTGTTCCACACTACTTATCAGGTTCCAGCTGCAGGAAACATCGTTGTTAGAGATATCTGCACTGATGGAAGTTAATTTCAATATGTTCACCTTCAAGATCAATCTTAACTGGATTTAAAATTTAAATCTTATTATCTACTTGCTACTACCTATAACTTTCACATAATTATATGTAATTGAATCTAATGAATTAAACTATTTGAACTACACCTTAAGGGGTCATGGATTCCTAATCCATCAACCATCGTTGATTTTACCAAAGGCAAACCCCGTAGTTCCTACGGTTAGAATATTCTGTGCAGCGTTTATGTCCCTATCATGCTGTGTACTGCATTGTGGACATACCCATTGACGAATATTTAAATTTAAACTTTCTGTAACGTATCCACAGTTACTGTTTTTGATGTAATATTTTTCATTAACAACCCTGAAATGTTTGTCGTACCAATCGGATTTGTACTTTAGTTGTCGTTTGAATTCATACCAGTGTTGATCTAGTGTTATTCTTGAAGTGTGTTTGTTTTTTATTCAGAGTTGACTGTTCATGTTTCCGACGTAGACTTCATCAAATCTGGTTACTATTTGGGTTGTTGTTTTGTCTAGGAGGTCGTTTATTATATCCTTTTTCTTTTGGTATAATCGGTTGAGCTTGGTTTTCGCTTTCATCCAAAACATCCATTTTTAATCCTTTTGCTTAATATTTGGTTTTGTCTTTTTATTTTTTCGTCAATTTGTTTTAATTGTATTGGGCCTGTTTTTAATCCGTTGCTGAGTGTAGCTAAGTCTTTTAAGCCAAGATCTATACCTACTTTTAGGCCAGTCTTTTTTAAAGGAGTAACAGGGCTATTTTTTTACATTGAAACTAACGAAATATTGGTTGGAGTTATTTTTACGGATAGTTGCAGTTAACATATCCCCACGCACCTCACGACTATATTTCATCGGAATCAATGAATCGATTTTGGGTAATTTTAGTTTACCGTCAATGATTTCGGGATTTAGTGTACGAAGGATTGTACAGGGTTTTTTTCTTGATTTGAATTTCACCCACCCATTTCATTTTCCAGCCATTTTATAAGCATGTATAAGATTATCATATGCTTTTTGAAGAACTGTACTATTGGCCTCCTTAAAAAAGGATAATGCTTTTTCATTTAATATCATTTTAAAGAGCTTTCGAGTTGCATATAATTGTTTAAACCCCATATTCTTTTGCCTGTTTCCTATACATTTCATACATAGCTTTAATATGATTAAAAACAAGCCGTGCACTACCCATATTAAATTC
>WOYJ01000134.1:10722-23594 GCA_011620845.1 Methanobacteriaceae archaeon | reverse complement strand
GTGGTATAGAGTTAAATTTTGTGGGTGAAGAACTAATTGCAAGATGTAATCGCCGGTGACGAGTACAGTGACCGGAAAAATATTCTGGAAGTTTTTAATTTCCCGGAAAAGTTGGAAGATTACCTTTTTGAATTAGAGATAAGGAACTACTCACTCAACACGATCAAGACTTACAAATCCATTATCAACAATTTTTACAAGTACCTGAAGAATGGTAAGGAAATATACGATGAAAGACTCATTTTAAGGACATTCAAGAAGTATATAGGTTACCTTAAAAGGGATAAGAAGGTATCCCAAAATTATATTTACCTGGTTACCGTGGTCTTGAAGAAATTCTTTGAATTCAGCGGTATCGGGGTTCTTAAGGATGTTAAAACCCCTAAAAGAACCAAATCACTGCCTAAATCATTGAATGAAGATGAAGTACGACGATTGATTAATGCTTTAGATGACTATCAGACCATAGAACCGCCCACTGCACATGCCGAATTTTTAAGGCGGAGAAATAAATTAATCCTGGCTCTCTTGTACTCCTCAGGTCTCAGGGTCTCTGAACTGGTTACCCTACGAATTGACAGTGTGGATTTACATGATAGGACTATAAGGATCCGGGGAAAAGGAGAAAAGGACCGTATAGTCTTATTTGATGATAATACCAAGGTATTAATTGAGGATTACCTGGCGCAAAGGGATGATGACAGTGAATACCTCTTCATAAACCGTAACTATGAACATCTAACCCCCCGCTACGTGCAGATGATGATCAAGGACTACGCCCGTGTGGCCGGTATCAAAAAGAAGGTGACACCCCATATACTGCGGCATTCATTTGCCACTCACCTCTTAAAAAATGGGGTGGATATCCGGGCTATACAGCAGCTTCTGGGGCATTCCAATCTTTCCACCACCCAGATATATACCAGTGTGGATATGAACACTCTTAAAAATGTCTATGACCGGGCCAAGCTTGGTTAAAATTCATTCATTCTTTGGTTTTTATTGTTAAAATTTTTCGAGTTAAATCCCCTTATCATATGAATATAAATATTATTTTGACATAACTAGTAAAGGAACTAATCAAATGGGTTACACTTTTTAGCTTTTTTATTTGATTAAGAATATCGTTTGAATTTGTAAATAGATTGCAGTGAGCAATATCTACATCATATGCTTAATTGAGGGATATGGAGGATTATAAATGGAAATAAGCATGAATAACTATTTCGAAAAAAGGTACAGTTTATTTAAATGGCGTTCTAACACTTCACTGGTTAACAAGGTTGTTTTAGCGTTTTTAGTGGCATGTTTTACTGGTATCATGGCCCAAGTGGTAATACCACTACCTTGGACCCCGGTGCCAATCACACTCCAAACTTTTGCCGTTTTAATGGCCGGTATTTTCCTGGGAAGATACTGGGGTGGAATAAGCATGCTGATATACCTCGCAGTAGGATTACTGGGAGTCCCCTGGTTAGCAGGGATGTCCGGAGGAATAGAAGCACTCCTGAGTGCAAGTGGTGGTTACCTCATAGGATTCATATTAGCTGCACTTTTCCTTGGTTACTTCATGGATAGGTATGTCCAGTCCCGTAAATTCCTCCCTATGCTGGGATTGATGCTCTTTGCCAACTTCATACTCCTATATACCCCGGGATTAATTCAACTGAGCATATGGACCCAATCGGCCACTGGTGTCGCCCCAAGAATTTGGGAACTACTTTTAATGGGTGCCGTACCATTTATTGCCGGGGACCTGCTTAAGATTGGTGGAGCAGCAGCTCTTACAAAAGTGATAACACCAAAACAGGGTATAAATGGGGAAGAGACTGGTGATTCCAGGAATTGGATCTTCTAAAGCTTTAGAAATAAGAGCCCATCACCTGCTATGCATGCAGGGCTTTCAGGGCTATGGTTACAGCCGGGACTTTGGGCGTAATCTGGAAGAAATAATCAACTATCTGGACTCTAATCCCTATTTCAGCTTGAAATTGGTGGCAGATGCAGATATCATCTGCCAGAAATGCCCCCACCTGGAGGATGGCTGTTGTGATAGATATTCATCTCCCGTTATACGTGATATGGATCTAAAAGTCATTGAAAAATTGGATCTAGAAGTAGGTGCAATAGAACCTGTACAAAAGTTACTGTCACAGGTAAAGGCATGGAATATCCACGACCTCCGGGACGTATGCGGGGAGTGTTCCTGGAAGGATAAATGTCTGTTGTATCGATCTAAGTTAGAAGTGGATTATTAAATTTCTTGTTAAATTTCCTGAAATACTCTTTTTCCCCATAAATTTTCCAAACTCTTTTTCCCTTACAAATTCTCCAAACACTCATCCCTCAATATCTTCGCATCTTCATTAGACGGGTTGATCATCAACGCTTTTCTGAAAGCTTCCATGGCCTCTTCAAAACGGCCCAGTTCAATAAGGGCCACACCCTTGTTACTTAAAATTACATCATTTTCCGGGTCCAGTGCCAGTGCTTCGTCATAACAATTCACTGCTTCATCGAATCTGGATAACTCCATCAATGCATTTCCTTTACGGTTCCAGGTGGACGGATCCATTTCCATGGCTTCATCGAGACATAATTCCAGGCTTTTATCATAGGATTGCAGTGCTTCCTCTGACCGGTCCATCTCGGTTAATATGTTCCCCCGGGCATTCCATACATCGGGATCATCGGGGTTGATCTCCAGGAGCTTGTCATAGCAGGCCAGGGCCTGGTTGTACCTTCCCAGCATCTCCAGGATAAATCCCCTCCAGTAAAGCACCACTTCATTTCTGGGATTTAAATTCAAGGCTGTATCACTGGCTTCGAGGGCTTCTTCGGGTCTATTTGAGTTTAGTAGGGCAATGGCTTTGTTGTTCCAGATGTATTCGTTTTCCGGATCATTTGTAAGGGCTTTGTCATAGCATTCCAGTGCTTCCTGGAAGCGCCCCAGTCTGGAGAGGTTGTCTCCTTTACGGTTTAAGAGGTAAATATCGTCGGGGTCAAAACGGAGTGCTGCTGTATAACAAAGCACAGAATCTTCAAATTTACCCACATCAAAAAGAATATCCGCCCTCTTGGTTACCATGGCCTTTTCATCAATTTTTTGACCTTCCCACTCTTCTATGGGTAGTTTGTGGAATCTTATTATCTGGAACTTGGTATCATCATCTACATCAGGGTATAATCTGCGGAATTCTTTCCGGAGTTCCTTAGCATCACTGTAACCTTCTTCTCGCGCCAGTTCATCGTTGTTCTTTAGATGGATGTAATCTATTACTTCAACATCGGTAATTTCCGCCTCAAAAAGCTTCCGGCGCTCCTTGGAGACAAGGTTCCAGTAACAGTGGAGTGTGTCACCTACTTTAAGGGGTTTCTTCCACAATTTCCTGATGGTAGTGGTTTTTTTACCGGTTATAAGATCTACATGGTCGCTTCCAAATAGTAGGATTGGTATGGGGGGAACCTCCTGTAAAACTTTTTTGCATAAACTTTTTTGATTTCTGGATAGAACAGGTGATATTAAATTTATTATTCGATTATTTCCTCTCCAAATTCGCTGGTTTTTATTTTAACCCGGGGTATAAATGATTTGATCTCCCTTGCAATCTCCAGGAGTTCATCACGGGATGGACTGGGAGTGTTCTTTAGTTTTTCATCTAAAACAACCCGGTTCCTGAACTGTTGAATGGTATAAAGATCACATTTAGTATCTTTGACAATTTCATGGATATTCCCTTTATCTAAAAGACCGGGCACGTAGGTGGTTCTGCACTCTAGGAAGGTGTTAGGAGACTTTCGGACTATCTCCATACTCTTTTTAACATCATCCCATATTGAGGCGCCTGTTATCTCTTCATACTTATTAGCTGGGGCTTTAACATCCAGTGCAACGTAGTCTACCAGGTGGATTATTTCCTCCAGCCTCTCTGGATAACAGCCATTGGTATCCAGTTTGATTTTTAACTCAGTATCTTTCAGGTAGTTTAAGAGTTCCTTAAGCTCTTCAAACTGGACTAATGGTTCTCCTCCAGTTATAACCAGGCTGTCTATGAAGTTCAGGGAGTCCTGGATTTCTAATTTGATTTCATCCAGATCCACCTCTTCACCACCGCTTATAAGTTCGGGGTTATGGCAGTAGGGACATCTTAAGATACATCCTCCAGTGAAAAGCACCAGGGAAATTTTTCCGGGATATTCCACAGAGGAAATTAACATACCACCGATGATCATGTTAGATAGACACCTCTAATAGTTGATAACAACATCTTTTTAACTAATTACCTGCTTCAAAACATCTACAAATCTTTCATCTTCCTCTAACGTACCCACGCTGACTCTTATCCAGTAGTCGTCCAGTCCATGGAATGAATGGCAGTCCCGGACTATAACTCCCCTCTTTAAGAGTTCTTCGGCCAGGGTCTGGGAGGTCATCCCTGTTTTCCGCACATCAACTAACATATAATTTGCCTTTGATTGGAATACATCCAGCTGGGGTATTTTGGATAATTCTTCAAAGAGATAATCCCTGCTTTTCACCGAAAATGACGTGGATTTTTCTATATATTCCTTATCATTTATGGAGGCTACCGCTGCAACCTGGGATAGACGGGTGAGGCTGAAAACTGGTTTAACCCGCTTCATGTACCCTATAAATTCTGGGTTTCCCAGTCCGTAGCCGATTCTCATACCGGCCAGGCCTAGTATCTTGGAGAAGGTACGCAGTATGAACAGGTTGTCATAGTCTGCCAGTAAATCCACGTTGTTTACTCCGGAAAATTCGAAGTAGGCTTCATCCACCACTACCAGGGCATCGGTGTTTTCTAAAATGGTTTTGATATCCTCTTTATCAATGAGGGCCCCTGTGGGGTTGTTAGGTGTGCACAGGAAAATCATACGGGTACGGGGTGTTATAGCATCCAGTACAGAGTCAACGTTTAAGACATTCTCTGGCAGATCCCAGCTAGCGTACACGGGAACTCCTCCATGGATCTTCAAAGTGAATTCATAGTACATATAAGAGGGTATGGGGACGATAAACTTGTCACCCGGTTCGATTAAGGTTTTCCCCAGGATGTCCAGTATCTCATCGGCACCGTCACCGCCTAAAATAACCTGAGAAGGGGATACACCGGAATATGAGGCTACAAGGCTGGTTAATTCTTTCAGTCCTACTTCTGGATATCTGTGCATTAATTTTGATTCCTCTTTTACCGTTTCAACTGCATGGGGGGATGGTCCCAGGGGGTTTTCATTGGATCCCAGTTTGATTATTTTATCCGGGTCCAGACTGTACTCTTCAGCTATTTCTTTTATAGATCTGCCCGGAACGTAGGGGTCCAGTTCTTCTACCATTTTCTTAATTTTTACCATGTCATTCACCGAATTAAAAAATGATTATTTATGATTAAAATGATTTATTTCAGTATTTTTATTTAATCTATCCATAATTCACGTATTGAATGAAATTTTCACTGCCTATCTACCAGTTCAGCATATCTAACTGCGTTATCCTTTATGAGTTCAACTTCGTGGGGTTCCAGAGTCCGAATTGCCTTGGCAGGCATGCCCAGTATCAGGCTTTCCGGTGGGTACTTCTTACCCTCGGTAACCACGGCACCTGCCCCCACTATACTGTTTTCTCCGATAACACTCCCGTTTAGGAGGGTGGAGTTCATACCGATGAGACAGTTATCCTCTACCGTGGTGCCGTGTAACACCGCTGCATGTCCCACCGAGACATAGGATCCTATCTGGAGGGGAAAACCTCTGGATGAATGTAACACACAGTTATCCTGGATATTAGAATATTCCCCGATATCAATAGGTTCTATATCTCCTCTTAAAACTGCATTATACCATACTGATGAGTGACTGCCTATGTTCACCTTTCCCAGTACATGTGAGCCATTTAATATTATAACGGTGGGGTGTATCATTTGAATCAGGGTGTATCATTTGAATCAAATATAGTATTTGTTGGAAATTCATTAAAAAATTTAATTAAAGAGTTTAAAAATTTAAAAGATTATCATTCAGATATGAACTAGGATTCGTGGTTGTCCTGGATGATCATGTTGCTTTTGGTCAGGACTATTTTATTGGAGGGGATGTCTTTACTGATTATCGCTCCGGCACCGATCCTGCAGTTTAAACCCACCTTAACACCGGGGTTGAAACTGGTATTTATCCCGGTTTTCACTCCGTCTGCAAATATAACGCCCAATTTCCTCCTTCCAGAGTCGATTCTTTCTCCTTTAACGGTTAACTTAACGTTTTCATCATCGAAACGGAGGTTTGCTATGTTGGTGCCTGCGGCGATGTTGCAATTTGCACCTATAATTGAATCTCCCACGTACGAGAGGTGGTTAATGTTGGTACCTTCCATGATGATGGAATTTTTTATTTCTACCGCATTTCCAACCATTACATTATTGCAGAGATAGGTGTATTTGCGCAGGAATGTATTGGGACCTACATCACATCCTTCGCCTATGTAAACCGGTCCCATGATATAAGAACCGCTTCTGATAATGCTGTCTTTCCCTAGATAAACCGGTCCGTGGATGATGGCTCCTTCTTCCACTTCACCCCATATTTGTGATTCTAAATCTTTAAGGTAAAGTTCGTTTACACTCAGAAGTTCCCAGGGCCTGCCGATATCCACCCATTTATCATTTGATTCCAGTCCTAAGACCGGTTGGTCATCATCTATCTGGATCTTTATGGAATCTGTGATTTCATATTCTCCCCGGGGGGATTTTCCTGTCTTCTCTATGGCTGGGAATATGCCTTCATCGAAGAGGTATATCCCGGCGTTGATTAAATTGCTGGGAGCTTCACCGGGGAGTGGTTTTTCCACTAAATTAACGATCCTGTCTCCTTCAACTTCCACCACACCAAACTGGGATGGATCTTCCACTTCAATCAGGGTGACGATTGTCCTAGCATGGTCAGAATTATATTTAGAAATTAAATCATTAATCAACTGTGAATCAACGATTATATCTCCGTTTAAAATTACAAAAGCCCCTTCTATGGATCCGGCAAGCGTACCGATGGCATGGGCAGTGCCTAATCGTTCACCCTGGGTTATATATGTAATTTTAACACCTAGAGATGATCCATCCTGAAAATACTCTTTTATGACTTCTTCGTGGTAACCTACAATCAGGATTATCTCATCTATTCCTGCTTCCCTTAGAGCTTCAACATTGTATTGCAGGATGGGTTTACCACCCACTGG
Organism: Methanobacteriaceae archaeon; assembly: GCA_011620845.1. GTDB lineage: Archaea > Methanobacteriota > Methanobacteria > Methanobacteriales > Methanobacteriaceae > Methanobacterium_A. The sequence goes on along the minus strand of WOYJ01000134.1, from coordinate 16,348 downwards.
GACCATGGTTTTAGGACGGCTTAAAGTTAAAGGGCGCATTCTGGTGCCCTCACCAGCAGTTAATATCACTCCTTTCATAACAGATCACCATTTGCAACAGATTTTACCACACTAAAACAAATTTTTCATGAATTCTTTGCTTTTATCCATTAATTTTTGAGCTTCAAGGTCAGTTTTACCTCCCAGGGTAATTCTTACGTATGATTCTGTCCCTGATGGACGTATTAAGACCCAGCTCCCATTTTCGAGGGATAACCTGACACCATCAATTAGATTGACTTCCGATACATCTTCAAAGAGTTTGGCAAATTCTGCCTCTGTTTTCTCCATTATCATTTTTTTCTGGGATTCTTCACAGTTTATCTTTTCCCGTAGTGTTGGAAAACTGGGCACCTCATCTAATAGTTTGGATAAAGGTCCTTTTTCACTTACTAAAGCTGCTATTCTAAGGGCAGATAATATACCATCGGGGCACATACAGAAATCAGGGTGTATCCAGGTTCCTGAAGGTTCACCGCCGAAGAATGCATCATTTTCTTCTATAGCCTCTGCTACGTGGACGTCGCCTACTTTGGTCCTTATCACTTCTCCCTTACCTTCCAGGCACATGTCTATGGAGTTGGAGGCGTCCACAGTGGTTACCACCCGGCCGCCTACCTCCCGGGCCATCAGTGATACCAGTTTATCAAAGTCGGCCATTTTGCCCTTTTCATCAATGGCGATCATACGATCAGCATCACCGTCATGGGCAATTCCCAGATCCGACTGGGTGGCCTTCACCATCTTCATTAGTTCCTGGAGGTTTGCCTCTGATGGTTCCGGCAATCTACCAGGGAAGAAACCGTCTGGCTGGGAGTTGAGTGTTATAACCTCGCATCCTGCCTTCCTAAGTACAAGTGGTGATAGGTAAGAGGCAGCGCCACTGGCACAATCCACCACCACCTTCAATCCAGGTTTTATGTGAGCATAATTCAGTAAATTCTTAACATATTCCCGGGATGTATTTTTTATGTCCTTAACTTTCCCTATATTTTCCCAGGAGCCATTGGAGAAGGTTTCATCCGAGATTATTTTCTCCAGTTCCTTTTCCTGGTTTGGACGGTAAGCCATACCGTTTTTGTTCCACACTTTAATCCCGTTATCCTGCGGTGGGTTATGGGAAGCGGTGATCATTACCCCGGCATCTCCTAGCTTCATGGTGGCGTAACCTACCAGTGGGGTGGGCGCCATGCCCAGACTCAGAACATTGCATCCTCCTTCGAGTATACCTGCAATTAACGCCTTATCCAGCATCTGGCTGGAGGTTCTGCTGTCGTAGCCCACCACTATATCATGACCAGGGCCAAGTAGGGTTGAGAGGGCTTTGCCCATTTTAAGCGCCAGATCTGCAGTAACTGCAGTGCCTATTGGTCCTCGGATACCGGAGGTCCCGAAAAGCTTCGGTGGTTCATCTTTATTATTCATTGGTTGTTATGCTCCGAATTTGGTTGATTTATTCATGAGGTCCATCAATATGTTCATCACATCGGATCCCCTTATTCTGCACAGTCCACCTTTGGATGCGGCTCTTTCATTGTAGATTTTCACATCGTCCACCCTGATGTCCGGTCCGTTAATTATCAGGGGGACTGGGTCGCCGGTATGGTCCATTACAGATAGGGGTGTGGAATGATCAGCGGTGAGAATGAAGTATAAGTCTTCTAAACCCATGAGTTTGCCTACCACCTGGTCTGCTTTTTCTATAAATTCCAGCTTCTCCTGGGCATTTCCATCGTGGCCAGCTTCATCTGCTCCATCTATATTTATTAATAGAAAATCATAATCCTTTGCTGCGGTGTCCAGGATGCCCTGGGTGATGTTGTTCAGGTTGGTATCCACACCACCGGTGGCACCTTCAATATCGATGATGTCCATGCCGGTGATTTTACCGATACCCTTGATGAGACCGGTTTCGGCTATACACGCTGCTTTTAAACCATATTTATCGGAGAATGCCTGTACATGAGGCACGGCTCCGGCACCCCGGGGCAGGATTATGTTGCCCGGGTTTTCACCATTTTCTATCCTTTCCAGGTTCAGGGGGTGGTCCTTCAAAATGTCATAGGATTTCTCCACCACCTGGTTCAGGATATCTGCTGTTTTCCTGGCTTCCTGAGTCTCGTCCAGTGGTTCGACCCTGGTCCATTTCTTACCATCATATTTGGGGTCGGCTGCACTAACCTGGTCAGATAATCCATCACCCCTTAAAACCAGCACTGCCCGGTGGCCGGTTGATTCTTTGAATATGATATGGACGCCCTCTATATCAATCGAGTTCATCGCATTGGCCAGCTCCTCGGTTCTTTCCCTGATTCTCCCGGCACGCCTATCGGTGATTACACCATCATCATTCGCGGTGGAAAAATTACAGCGGAAGGCGATATCCCCCTCTAAGACATCTACACCAACACCAGCGGCTTCAAAGGGACCCCTACCAGTGTAGACTTCATAAGGGTCATATCCCAGTATGGATATGTGGGATGTGTCACTTCCCGCCCTTATACCTGGTTTTATAGGGTCCATTATCCCGCATATTCCCGTTTCTGCCAGTTTATCCATGTTTGGTGTTGTTGCAGCTTCTAATGGTGTTTTAAATCCAAATTCTTCAAGTGGCCGGTCTGCCATTCCATCTATTATCATTATGATTCCTTTCAACTCTATCACCTAAACCAAAATGATGCCTATAAGAGCCCCGCATACGGTGGCAATGAGATTAACATGTTCGTTGTTGAGATACTTTTTACGTTCCAGCACGGCACCCAGTATACTGTCCACGAAACACCCTATTGTTCCAGATATAACAGCGATTTCCAAGGTTTTTACTGGATCTGGAAATATACCCAATAGATAAGCTGAGATACCTATTATGCCGGCACCAAATATTCCTGCGGCCGTTCCAATGAGGGATATTCCACCATCAGTCCCCGGGGGAACCTTTTTGAGGGTGGTTATTAGTCGGGGTGTGCTGGTAATTCCCACTTCACTGGCCATGGTATCGGCAGTTGCAGTGGCGATGGATCCAATGAATCCTCCGTAGTTTCCGAAGGCAGCCATCACGAAGGGAACGACACCGTTTGAAACCACGTTTCTTATGGTCCTGGTTCCTTCGTATACTTTTATTTCCTTTTTGTATTGGTGTTTGTATCTGGTAAATGCCATTCCCAGAATCAGGAATATGAATATTAAAACGAGCCAGTTTACCCCGGCACCCGGGGCGAAGATTATGATCACACCCATTATGATCATAAAAACGGATCCCAGTAGGTCAATGGCTTTTCTGGCGTATACCATTATGCCAATAACCACCAGGAGCGCTACATATGGTGCCACATATTCCAGGTTGTACATCTAATCCCAGACACGATTAATTTCTTTTACTACCCGGATATGATTATTTCTCTTCAATTACACGGGTTTTTACGATCTCCACCCTTTTTAGAGGGTAGATTTTTTTAGCCTCGTGGTATATGTGAGAGGCTAATTTACCGGTTATTATCTCTTCCACCAGGTCCCGGAAGGTTTTATCGGCAGCTGCTTCTGCTACCAGTCTTTCCATGGTCTCCCGGATGAACTTCTGCTGGGAAGATTTGGCCCTTTTAATGGTAATGGCCAGGACGTGGATCTTCATCTTGGTATTATCCTGGGTCTTAACCCGGGTTATGGCATCTATCCGGCTGGTTCCCCTCCTGATCATGCTTCTAACATAATCTGAGGTTACCTGATGCCCTACGAAGTTGGTGCTAGCCGTGTCTCCGGCCACATCGTTGATCTGGAAGTAAAGTTTAATGTACTGTTTGCTGAAATCTCCGGAGAGCTCCCTGAGAGACGATTCCACCCGTCTTCTTATGAGCATGCTGGGATCCCGGGAGGGAGTGGTGCCTATTTCTGCCTCTCCAAACTCCTTAGGGGTCATAATCTTATACCAGTGTTTTTCTTTCCATGTATCGCGTACTCGTCTACGTCTTGCTTTCGCCATAATATCACCTTGAAACGTGTTTAAAAGAATATTTGTTAAATATAAATTCTTTAAGTTCCCTAAAACGGAAGATTATTTTATTAATAATTCTCCATTTCTAGTTTATAAATATTGTCTGATCTGATTTACGGATAATTTGTTGATATCCAGTTAACTCAGTACAGTATCTTATTCAATTAACCGAGATAGTAAATTGTTTACTCAATTAACTCTACTTGTAAATTGTTCATTACTTATTTTGACGTGCTATGATCCTTACATTGATAAGTGGAACAAATTTAAAAAAAGTTTTTCATTAAAAAGTTGGTTTACCGCCAGGTATGTTGATAGGACATAGTTAGAATTTCATGGTATATAGGTGTTTAGGTTCAAAAACGTGTTGACTATTTTATTCATTTGTTTATACTAAGTTTATGAATAAAAATTTTAAACTACCGTGTGATACAGAGTTTATCCGAATCCTATGGTGTGATAATGCAAATATTAATACGGGCAAAAGCACTTCATAAAGATTTATATAAGAATTCTGACTATTATGTGGGCATTTCTGAAGCTCAGCAGGCTATATCAACTACAGGTACTGTGGTTAGGGAAAGTGGGGTTAATCCGGTGGGTGAAGTCCAACTGGTGGGTGATCCAGCAAGTTTTACTCCTCTTCCATATTCTCCAGGTTATGGTCGTATGATGGGGAATATGATGAAAGATGGTGAAGTATGGGAGTACTGTCCCGGGGGATTTCTTAAAAATGTAATTAAAAATGCTTCTGAAATAGGATTTAAAGTTAATGTAGCATTTGAAAATGAATTCTATCTATTGAGAAAGGATGAAGAGGACATAGTGCCATCTGACAACACACCTTTTGCCTCAACCTACGCCATGGATATTAATTACAAGGTTACTCGTGATATGGTTGAAGCGCTTATAGAACAGGGATTGGAAGTCCAGCAGTACTATCCGGAATCAGGATCCGGCCAGCAGGAGATCACAATCAAATACACAGATGCCTTAAAAGTTTGTGATAATTAGATAGCCTTTAGAGAAACTGTAAAAGCAGTAGCATTTAAACATGGATTTTTGGCATCCTTCTTTCCCAAGGTATTTTCAGATAAAACCGGAAGCGGATGTCATCTACACTTTAGTCTGTGGAAGGATGGTGGAAACGTTCTAACAGATTATCAGGGTGATTATGGTCTTTCTGAAGTTAGTAGACAGTTTATTTCAGGCATTCTGCATCATCTTCCCACTTTGATGGCCATAACTACTCCAATTCCTAATTTTTACAGTAAAATTGTACCACACAGTTGGACTGGTGCTTATCAGTGCTGGAGAGTGGACAACAGGGAGGTTATCAGAGAACCTGACGGAGAAGTTAAAAATTTCGAGTTAAAAACAGTTGATACTTCTTCTAATCCCTATTTAACTTTAGGAGTAGTTATAACTGCGGGGTTGGATGGGATAAAACAAGGAATGGAGCTAAGAAGTCCTGTCCAGGAAGATCCGGCCCACCTTCCAGAAGATGAATTGGCAGGACTTAACATTAATCGGTTACCTTCAGACTTAGAAGAATTTATCATGGAACTTAAGAAGGATAGGGTAATCTTATCTGCAATG
>WOYJ01000134.1:0-10622 GCA_011620845.1 Methanobacteriaceae archaeon | reverse complement strand
GTAATCTTATCTGCAATGGGAGAAAAACTTGCTAAAGCTTATATTGCAGTTAAAAAAGCTGATTTAAAAGAATTGGGTGAGTTGACCTTGGAAGATGAGGTTGAATTACTGTTGGAGATGTATTAGAAAGTTGTTTTAAAATTTAAGTGGACGGTTCATGAACTGGTAATGTTTGATATAACGCCCTAAAACTTCATCAAGGGTTCCTTCATCCTCTACCACAGTTTTACCCATCTTCCTGAGTGCTGGTTTGGCGTTTATACCGATCTGCATGCAGATGATTACATCAGCATCTTTTACCACATTTAATGATTTTCCCCACTGGTGTTTTTCCCCAAGTTCCTTGGGAGATTCCCTGGTTTCAATGAACTTCGCTTCTTCCCCATCAAATTCGTAGATAAGAAATTTCTGGGCTTTACCAAAATGTTCAACGTAATCTTCGTCATCTGAGGATGCGATTGCTAATTTCATTTTATACCACTATTTCCAGATTTTATTTAACCCCGAGGAAGATGGTCCAGATTTATTTGACTCCTACAAAGATAGGGCGTTCACCGGATACCACATCCCACTCTTTCTCTGTAAAATCAGAGTAAATGAAGCTCTTAAAACCTGTTTCAGTCATGGAGTCAATTACCTCTTCAATTCCCAGGACTCCTAGTTTATGCTGGTCGATATCGAAGTCCAGCTTACCATCTTCTTTTATAAGGAATACGAAGTTTGCCTGGAATATTCCATTTTCCAGGTGTGACTGGCAGATCCTGGCCAGTTTAAGGTCATCATCAACCACTGTATCCATGCTCACCAGTCCTTCAATCCAATTTTCTTTGTTAATACCGTAATCAAAGATTAAAACCCCGCCTTCATTCAGGTGGGTGTAAAAATTTTTAAGCGTCCCCTTAAACTCCTCCCGGGTGGTGTTGTAATTTATGGCACTGAACATACATATAACCACATCAAATTTTTCCTCTAAATTTAATTTTTTCATGTCTCCTTCTAGAAAATTAATATCAGGCAGTTTTTCCCGGGCTATCTTCAGCATCTCAGGATTTATATCCACTCCAAATACATCGAAGTCATCCTTCAGGAGTTGGGCGTGTCGGCCTGTTCCACAGGCTATATCCAGCAGCTTATTACCCCCACAGGGTTTATGCTGTTCTGCGGCCCATTTTATGAAATCTACCTCTAGTCGGAGGTCTATCTTTTCATATATCCGGTCGTAGTATCTGGCGAACTTCCGATATAACTGTTCTTCTGTCATTTTTAATCAAATTTTAAGAATTATTAATCAAAAATTTTAAGAGTTATTTAAACTACTTTAATCAATGATTTTAAGAATTATTCTAACTACTTTAATCATTAATCAATGATTTCAAGAATTATTCTAACTATTTTAATCATTAATCAAAGCTCTTAAGAATCATTTAAACTTTAATCATTTATTTTCTTAATTAACGTGGCTACATTGTATCCAAAACGGCGAATGGTTTTCATACCCTCCTCATCATCCTGTACTTCACCAGGGGTATGTCCAAAGACCATGTTCCAGTAGGTGGAGCCGGGAACGATCATGTCGTTGATGAAGAAGAACATCAACATCTCCTGTAAGGTTGAAGTCTGCCCTCCTCTCCGGGCGACGGCTATGGGGCCTCCAACTTTCCAGGATAGGAAGTTATCGTTTCTCATGGATACCATTCCAATCCTCTGCAGGGCGGACATCACATCCCCCCGGGCAGTTCCGAAGTAGACTGGGGAGCCGACGATCAGTCCTTCAGCATCTTTGATCTTGGCAATTATGGAGTTTAAATCATCGTTGAGACTGCATTCTCCCAGATCTCCGCATTTCCCGCAGGCGATGCATGATTCGATTTTTTTACCCACAAATGGTATTATCTCCACTTCCAGTTCCTGGTCTTCTATAACACTGGCACATTCCTCCAGGACATGATAAGTATTCCCACTAGGTCTGGGGCTGCCGCATAATAAGATTACTTTCATAAGTACATTCCTCCAACTAATTTTTCAGTTTATTAATTTTAGAGCGGGATATATATTTATTCTTCGGTTGTGGAGCCCGAAAGACCCAGATACCGGGCAAATATGTTGATGGTTGATCCCTGTAGCAGGGCAGAGGTTATGGTTATGAAGAAAACGATGTCGAAGATCATGTTAGCACTGCTGACTCCTGCTGCAATGGGGAATGTGGCAAGGATGATGGGCACTGCACCACGGATACCCACCCAGAAGATGAAAACCTGATCTTTAACAGCAACCTTGAAGGATAAAAAACACAGGAACACTACCAGGGTCTGGCAACCAGGATAAGGAAAAATGAGATTACAAGCCCTATACCTGTTATTGGAATAATTTGTGAGGGGAAAACCAGGAGTCCCAGGGTTAAAAACATGACTATCTGCATTAACCAGTAATTTCTCCAATCCAGGGGTACCTTCCAGTGCATCTGTTAAAAACATGACTATCTACATTAACCAGGCTAATCCATCGAAGAATTGCATCTGAACCTTTTTTTGGACAAAATTATCATTTCCTAATATAAGGGCTGCAATATAACACACTTAAAAGGCCGTTTCCGCCCACGAAATAGGTTACTGTAAACGTTAGGAAGGCCAATGCTATGGTGAGTACAGGATAAAGACCGGGGATGTGGAGTTTAATATTGTTGATGAGCATTACCATTCCTTTCCCAAAAACCACACCTAAAATTAATCCAAGCCCAATTGACTGTATGAGTAGTAATATGGTGGATTCAGTAGAAGTCGTGGGGTTCAGGACAAGAAATATCAGGGTGGTGGTCAAAAAATAGGCCATAGGATCGTTGGTTCCACTTTCAAGTTCCAGAGTAGGTTCAATATTATTTTTTAAGCTTTTTTCCACCTCGAGACCGGAAGATTGCGAATACTGCTGCAGCATCGGTGGAAGAAACTATGGAACCGATTAGCAGGGATTCAATGAGATGAAAAACCAGTGATCCAGTTAATGAAAAGTCCCAATGCAACGGCGGTTATTAAAACACCTACTTAGAAAGTACTACTCCTCTCCAGAGGATTGGTTTTACTTCACTCCATTTAGTGTCGAGTCCACCTGAAAATAGGATAAAAATCAGGGCGATGATACCGATGAACTGGGTGATGGTGGCGTCGTCAAAATATATCCCCCTAAACCTTCAGAACCTGCTAACATTTCTAAGTATTATATTTCTTTATAGAAGAATTTCCCGTTGTTAATGAGTTATAACTATAAAACAGGAATATTTATTGTTTTTTAGGTCAATATACAGATGAGGTGTATTGTATGGTAGAAGTATATGAAAAGATGGTTAAAGAGGCTTTAATGGCTCAAAGAGCAGATGTGGAGACTGTTAAAAAATATAGAGGGCAAGAGTTTAAAATCGAACACACCAAGCCTTACGTCGATGTTGCAAATAAGATGGAAGCAGTGGATGGTCAGAGTGAATCGGTTTTAAACCTTCATAAAAGGTCTATAAACGTCCATTTTGAAACATTAAAAGGCCTCACTGATAAGGTCAGACCGGAAGACGACCCATTCGTAGAACACTACCAGACTCCAACTATCCTGGAAATCCTGTACGATGAAGATGAAGATTTTAAAACCAGCATGGACAAATTCATCGATGCTATAGGTAAAAATGAAGCGTTGATAGGTCGTGAAGTGGTAAGGAGATACGGTGGTTTTTACGGACCTACCTGTGTGGTAGATTTTGCCCTGATACCGGGAAGTACCAGCAACGTGATAAACAGAATACTAAAAACTGTGGATATCCCAGTCGACCATAAACAGGCCATACTATCTTCTAAATCATGGGGTATGAATACTTCCTATGGAATAGGAGAAGTATTTGCCAGTAGCATAGAAGGAGGAGATTCACTAACCGAAGCTATCGGAAAAGAGATAGAGATGATAAAGTCCATTTACAGAACACCGGTGGAAGCACAGGCCAAGTTGATGGATTCAGTGGGTCATGAATCATTCGATGTCAGAAAATACATGGCCCGGTACAAAGACGGGATAAAAAAGACAGTTATTGAAGCGATAGATGATGGAGTGCACTACGGTAACATAGTAACTCTACCAGCCTACTGTGTAGGAGACATATCCCACCATATATCCCAATCAACCTACAACATGTGTAAAGACGATGTTACCATGGCTATAATCGAAGCGACTACAGACGTAATCGAATCAACACTTACCGGAGCTGTAAAAGACATCAAAGACGAATATCAACTATTATCATTAGCTACCGGTTCTTCTGCATGTGCAGTGGAATATATTCTTGAATTAGACGGATTTAACGCCCCAACGGTAATAGATCTTCTAACCAGAAGGTTCCATAACTTCGTGCAACAGTTCCCAACCCGAGGGGCTGCAGCAGAACTGCACAACTGTGACTTCATGGACATGATCTACCGTGGATGGGAACACCTGGATAAAGAAAGGAAAAGCAAAAACGGTGGAGAAGGATTGTTAGAACCAAAAGTCGCTGGTTTTAAAGTTGACCTAGATCCTATACGTAACAATGAAGTTATCATGAACCCACAACGCTACACCTACCCAGCATGTGCCATAACCGTCAGGTTCTCCTCTCTAATGAGGTTAGCCGACTACCCCTGCCTGTTAACCAGTGAACCAATAACCGCCACCATGATGAGCAACATAATAGCCCTACACAAAGAAACTCCAGCATCACCAGCCCGAGTATGTAAAAATTGTGCCTCAGCATCCGTGGTAGACTTCAGACATTCCTACTGCCAGTGGAAAGAGGCCATATAAACTCAAAACTGGTGGAAAAATGAAATGTTACATGTGCGCTTTGGATGGTAAAGATACAGATGCGGTGGCTATCTGCGTGGTATGCGGTATGGGCCTTTGCATGGACCATGTAATACGAGAAGAGATTGAAATCTGGGAGGGAGGTTTCCCCCTTCCCAGTAAGAAACTGGAGAAAACACTGCCTAAAATACTGTGCGAATGGTGTTATGAGGCTTACCAAAGCGGTTAGTGTGATTTAAATGATTTCATTAAAAAAACGCTTTTTAACCGAGCTCATAGGAACATTTTTCCTGGTTTTCATCGGGACTGGTTCCGCGGTCATAACTTTAATGATCACCCAGGGAGCAACACTACCTAACGCATTCAACATAGGAATCGGTGCATTAGGGGGTTTAGGTGACTGGTTTGCCGTTGGTATGGCTTTTGGTCTTACAGTGGCCGTTTTAATTTATGCCACTGGCCATATTTCCGGCTGCCATATAAACCCGGCAGTGACCATCGCCCTCTGGGCAACCAGGAAATTTCCAGGCAGCGAGGTTGTTCCCTACATCGTAGCCCAGCTCATCGGCGCTTCACTGGCCAGCTTCATTTTAGCTGGAGTGCTGGGAATGAACGCAGTTACGGTGGGTGGTTTAGGTGCAACCACTCCATTTGAAGGTGTCAGTTACATTCAGGCGATATTAGCAGAACTGGTGGGAACTTTCCTGTTGATGTTTGTTATAATGGGAGCTGCAATTGATAAAAGAGCCACACCAGGATTTGCAGGGTTATCAATAGGTTTAACCGTCGCAGCAGTGATCACCACCGTTGGCAACATAACCGGTTCTTCCATCAATCCGGCGAGAACCTTCGGCCCCTATCTGGGTGATCTAATCTTAGGGGGAACTAATCTCTGGAATTATTACCCCATATACGTGATAGGTCCAATAGTAGGGGCTGTTTTAGCAGCGTTTATCTACCAGTATATCTCTTCTGAGGAAAAACTACCTGCTGGAAAAGTAATCAGGGAATAAGATATAAATTTCCTTTTTCCTTTTTTTGTTATTAAAATTTCGAAATAAACCAGTCTATCAACTCACTGGTTATACTGATTCGAGGGGGCATCCTGGGTATCTCTTCCGGGCCGAACCACTTGGCATCTACAATCTCCCTACCATCCACCTCTATCTCGCCGCTCCGATATTCAGCGGTAAAGGCAACCATCAACGAATGGGGGAATGGCCAGGGCTGACTTCCGAAATATTTAATATTTTTAACCTTCAAACCCACTTCCTCCATGATTTCCCTTTCAACCGCTTCTTTTAGGGTTTCCCCGGGTTCTACAAATCCGGCGATGAGACTGTACATACCTCCACGGTACCCGTGTTTGGCCATGAGGAGTTTATCATCCTTTACAATCGCCGTGATTACAGCTGGTGAGAGACGGACGAAACTCCTAAATCCACACTCCGGACAGACCTTGGCCATCTCATAGGGTGAATTTTCGGTGGCTACACCGCACCTCCCGCAGAACTGGTGGTCCCGGTCCCAGGTTACCATCTGGACAGCTTTACCCGCCAGGAGAAATATATCCTCCTCTAGAACATCGTATAATGACCTTAAATCTCTAAATTCCATTGCTTTCGGTGCTTCAGTTTCTGGATCCACCTCTGCAGAATAGCAGGGTTTTCCTTCTAATGTGCCCAGGTACTGTGTTCTTACTGGTGCAATCTTTAATTCTTCCAGTTTCCCATAAGGAATGCTGATACCTGTATCTGTGATTTTTACAATCATTTCATAATCTTTGAAGATGAACCAGTAACCAGGGGCGCTGGTTATATCTTTAGGTCTGTTGGCCGGTTTGTATTTTTTGTAAACACTTTCTCTTGCCATAGATAATGGTGATGTGGTCTTCGTTAAATATTTTTGTTCACAAATAATTTTTTTATGAATTTTGGATTTTCATTAAACGATTGTACTTACTAAAACAGTTCGATATTTATATGATGTGATTCGATAATTGATTAAATCAAATCTTTTAAAATAAGGGTGATTTGATGGAATCTGACTATGAAAATGCAATGATAGTACTCAAAGGGATGGTAGAAAGAAGTAGACTTAGGACTACCGGCGGTGATGCCTTAAGGTTAATTACCAATCTTGGCTGTGATGAGATAAACGATGGTGTGGACTGCCTGGAGAAGATGAAGTTGGTGAAAACAGAATGTGCCATAAACAAAGTTTTCTTCGATTTTGCCAATGTCACAGTACTGCCAGAAGGTTATAACTATTATAATTAACACTTGGGGAAAATAACGAGTATGGAATAAGTATTTTTTCCTATTTTTTGCTTTTATTAAATTTTTTATTGGTGTATAAGATCCTGTTTTTTTGTGAATCTAAAGTTTGGATAGGGCCATCTTGGCTGCACCTTGCTCAGCCTCTTTTTTACTTCCGCCGGTGCCTATCCCGTACCGTTCACCGTTAATTTCCACGGCCATGGTGAAGGTTTTGTTATGCGGCGGTCCCTCATCTCTGATTAATTTATAAGCAATGGTCCGACCATCCTGATCACATAGTTCTTTTAATTCAGATTTATAATCATAAAAGAACACGGCCTGATTTTCTATATGGGGGATAATGGTCTTTTTGAGAAATTCTTTCACCACTTCCAGTCCCTGATCCAAGTATAAAGCTCCTACCAGTGCTTCGAAGACGTCACTTTTAACAGAATCCATCTCCCTCCGGGTTAATTCAGCACCGACACCTAGTTTTATATATTTATCCAGACCTAACTCGGTAGAATAAGCATAAAGTGCCTGCCTGCACACGTAATTGGCCCGTAATCGGGTTAACTGGCCCTCTGATAGAGGGGGATTAAGGTGACATAAATATTCAGATATCACCAGGTCCAGGACGGCATCACCTAAAAATTCTAATCTTTCATAACTTTCGCTGATGTTGTTTTCGTTGGTGTAAGATTCATGGAGAAAGGCTATCTCGTAAAGGTGAATGTTAATGGGCCGGATTTTGAGTTTTTTAAAAAGTAACTCCATATTATCTAATTGTTACAGGGTTATATTAAAAAATTCCATAATTTTCTACGGTGGTGGTAGTGTGATCGTTGAAGATGAAAGAACCCAACTCATCAACGAGAAAGCTGCCACCAGACTCTGTGTGTTTTAATTGCAGTGATAATATGGGTTGGAATAGTTATAACGGCCCTTAGAACTAGTTATCCTCAATATTCGTATGTTGGATACACGTTATTTGTGGTTGCAATATTTTGTCTTATACTGTACATCTCAGCCCGTACTTACTACGCTCGGAAATTTTAAAATGGTGATTTAATGGAAAACTATAAGATTTTTAGAACAATTATCGTTATATTCGTTGCAACGGTGGTTGGATTGTCCGTGAGTCTAGGAGCCATAATCCCCGCCTTTCTTGCAATTTTAATTGGAGTCATGTTATCATACGTCTACAAGAAGAATACCAAGGAAGTGCTGTATGATGAACGAATGGTTAAAATCAGTGAAAAATCATCCCGAATTGCCATGACTATATTTGCGATTTCTATAACATTCATCGGATTATTCCTTATAACTTTAAAGGATTTATATCCTGAATTTACCCGAGCAGGCTTCACTCTAGCCTTCTCCGCAATTGGAATTTTAGGTTTATATTACGTCTTCTACGGCTACTATAATCGTAAATATTAACAGGTAAAAGATTTATGAAAAATAAACTCAAGATTTACCGTGCTATGCATGATATAACCCAGGAGGAACTGGCCAAAGAATTGGGCGTAACCAGACAGACTATAATAGCTATAGAAAAGGATAAGTACGATCCTTCATTGGTCTTGGCTTTTAAAATAGCTAAATTCTTTAAAACACAAATTGAAGACATTTTCATCTACGAAGATGGATAAAACTACTGTTAATGGAATGGAGGAGGAAATATTAAGAAGGAAATATATGAATATAGAAAAGCCAGATGAGATGGAAAGATTTCAAAATGGAAAGGCGGCGCTCTTTACCTTTGCATTTTATGGTTTTAGCCTTGTTAGCCTGGTCATTGTACGACTTTTTCACTAAAGACGACTTGGGGTGGTAATTTATAATTTTACTCATGGTTAATGTAATATTCTTCGGATCAAGATTTATATACAACAGGAAAATGAGTTAGGAGATACATGGACTGATTTAGGTTGAATTAACCAACCAAACCATGGTAAATCAACAAGAGACTTGCCAGGACAATGGCAAGTAGGATTATTTTTTTGAAGATACTCTGCGGCGTGACACTCACTATCCGTTTACCTGCGTAAGATCCGACTATCCCTATTACAATCAATATGGGTATGTAGTAGTAAAATTGAGGGTCAAGGAGGTTATTTGAAAAGTATACTGGAATTCTTGCAGCGTCGATAATCACTGCTATAGCAGAAATGGTGGCAACATATTTGATTTTATCCAGATTATATGAGATGAGAAAAGCACCCCTCAAGGCCCCTCCAATTCCAAGTAAGCCCTGTAAAAATCCCGATAAACCACCACCAATCAGGGTGTTAGATCGGGTGGCGGCCACTTTAAAATCAGGACGAGCAAGGGAATAAATGGAAAATAGGAATAGAAATATCCCTAAAAGAATTTCCAGCGTGAGTTGGGGGATGAATATTACCAGATAAGCCCCGATGATGGTTAAAATTATGCTGGGCACACCGAATAGGATGATCAGTCTCTTATCCAGCCCTTTTCGGAAAAAGCCCACCGCACCCACATTTCCAGAGATATGGGCGATGGCCACCAAAACTAAAGCTGTTTGAAAATCCAGGAAAAATAGAGCCACAGGTAGAAAAATGGTAGATGTACCGAATCCAGCCACTGTCCCCACCACTATGGAAAGGAAAGCCACTATGAAAAAAAGTAAGATCAGCTCATACATCTCATTTTTTTTTAGATATGTTTTTAATTTGAGAGATAATTTTATTTTAAAGATAAAATTTTTTTATTTTAAGAAATTACACTTAAAATTTTAAGAAACTACACTTTAAAAGTTAAAGACTCTTTTTACGATGAGTTTCTGTACTGCAGGAACTGTCCAGTTTAATCTCACTGTTATTTGGTAGAATTGCGCCCATTTTCTCCAGCACAGCCCGGGAATCGACTTTAGTATTTACACATCCATCCCGGAGGAGGGGTACTCCCTGGACAGGGTAATTGGAGAGATTCATCATACACAGGTTAAGATCCTGGTAACAGGCCACTCCCAGAATGGCTTTGAATTTATTCTGTTCCACGATTTTCTTTAAAAATTGTGATCCCGGAATTATATAGACCTTATAACCCATCTCTTCTCCCTTATTTTTCAAAACGCCAATCACGCATTTATTACAGTTTTTACATACTATTCCGGATGTTTCCAGGTTGGCCTGGCACTCGGCATGTCTTAAACAGTGGGGGAGTACTAAAATCTTATCTTTAGGTTTTATTTTACTGAAGAGTTTTTCGTTAACTTTGTTTCTTACTTCCACACCTATCTGGTCTACTATCTTCCCATCGACACCCACCTGTTCTGAGAATTTCTTAAACAGGCCGTAGAAAACATCCACAGTGAAGAGTAGTAATCTGGGGAAAATTAGTCTATTCTCCTTAATTTGCATTCTGCCCAGAATAAGGGTGGTTGATAGCAAAACCAGGAGAAATAAGCCTACGATAAATACTAACTGTCCGATTATCTGGTAAAAATCATAAATCAACATAGGGGTAACCTTTTTTAAAAGATATATTTACACAAATGGTATATTTATTTCTGCTGGTCGACTG
>WOYJ01000006.1 GCA_011620845.1 Methanobacteriaceae archaeon | reverse complement strand
AGCATTAATACTTAAATTTAACGGTTTAGAAGCCCATATATAATTATTCATCAAAAATAAAAATGTATTTTTACAAAAACACAAACAATACTCCATCCAACACATAAAAAACAAGATAAAAACGAATAAATCAAACCCAAAAATCTAAGGGGCTAAAATTTTATAGGGGATGATGCATGGAAATCTAAAATCAGATGATGAATTTCAAAGAATTACACTAAAAAAACAGTCCACTATTAATATCTAATTATTTACTCAACTTTCTCCACATACATCAAAGGATAGGCAAGCTCTTCAATGAATTTCATCCTTATAACCGCTTGGCTATCTTCAAATATAGAAACAACCCTCACATCCAACATATTCCCATTTATAGAGGTGTATTGAAATTCATTTTCTATGTCTTTAAGCATCTCCCGGTTAACTGTTACTTCAACCTTGTCTATACAGGGTTGGAGTTCCATAGCTTCACTCATGGCCTTTTCAAGTAATTCAACCGACTGTAAATTAACGGGTGTTCCATCAAATTGGTGGAAAAGTGCCCCCATAGTTATTGCGCCTTCAAATATCGCTCTTTCCCTGTGGGAGATATTTTTAAAGTATTTTTCATCTACTTCCATTTTTTTGATCTCCTAATCATTGATAATTCTTTTTTAAAATTTTACAAATGAATTCAATTGAGATAACGTGGATTCAAGGGAATCTGTAGGTACAGGATAGAAATAGGCAAAAACCAGTAGCAGAGTCAACGCTATGGTGGCCATGAATATCCATATCCTATCTTCAGACACCGGATAAAACCGGCCTAAAATCAGGCCTCCCGCAAATAAAACACCTATAAGCATCGCCCCCATGGGGGACTGGGGGTTCTGCACTGGTTCTGTGGCTTGATTTAAGGGTGTGATGTTCTCATATCCTGCTTCTATAATCAATCTCTGTGCATCAGAACCTAAGGGGTAACAAGTTATTAAAAAGAGTTTGTTTCCCTGTTCCACGGGCATTTGGTAAGAAGCATCTACTATGGTGGAGTTTGACATGGAGTAAGTGACGTTGCCTATGCCTGGCCATTCTACATATATTTTATCCCCTGGTTTCAATTGATCAAGCTTTAAAAAGGGAGATCCATGGAGTGTTCTATGGCCAAAAAGAATTGTGGTCCCCTTTGTCGGCTTGAAAGATTTAGGTTCGAAATATATTCCATGATCAACGGATTGGTTGTTGATGCTCTGGTTAACCCCGATATTAGGGATAATTAAATAGGGGGTATCCTCGGGGTTAAGGTCAACGTTCACCGAATAGGAGTAGTATCCTACTTCAATTAAAAGATAGAGGGAGATGATCAACATCCCCACTATAACCAATGCGGTTGAAAATTTCATGCTATAATTTTGGAATTGCCTACCTTAAGAACTTAGCGTATCCCAGACCAGCCGCTACTACAATAACTGCTAGGACCAAAAGTCCGTAGGGTGCACCGGTATTTTGAGTTGGTACTGTGGTGTTAGTAGTGTTGTTTGCAGCAGTTACCGGGAACAAGTTTTGTCCATTTCCAGTTGGACTTGAACTTGCATTTATAGGCCATTTATAGGTATATACGAAGCCTTGTGATTCTTGCGGATCTAAGTGTATATCCCACGCTGCTACATTTGTATTGAAAGCTACTTCATTATCCACGAATGCTTGAGGGTCACTGAAAGTTAATGCTGAATCAGTTGGTATGATGGGTCCCCTTATTATCCCTGCAACTGGGTAACTAGCGAAGTTGGTAGCTGTGAAGGTAAAAGTTCCACACCATGACTGTAAATCCAGGTTGGGATTTAACATCTCTATTTCATTGGGCATAAACCAGGACGCCTGTAAACCCATATCTGGTACTAACGGCCAGTACGTGTTGGGAACAGCAGTACCCTCAGAAATCCAGGCAGGTTCATTACCCATCAGCCCAGTTGCACTGACTTTAAATTTAACCGTCTTTGTTTGTCCTGCCGGAATTGCCCATCCATAGTCCCCTCCTAATTCAGGGCTAACAGGGTCAATCATCCTTTCTGCCTCTGGATCGGTCCAATCGACCATGAATTTAATGGTTTCATTTTCTGCTAAGCTTCCGGTATATAATTGGCTGATCTTGAAGTATTGGACATATTCTTTGTTATTTTTTATGGTTACTGTTATTGTAGCTGTAAGACCTGTCATCCTTACATTTGATGAATTATAAGCTATCCATGTCTGTCCTCCAGGATTGCTATCAGGACTCTCATTCTGTGCAGAAACAACTACCAAAGAATCAGCAAAAGTGAAAACTCCTAAAACTGAAAATAGAAGTACTAAAATCATTAAAGATTTACCCAAATTCATATATTTACCCCCATTAATCTTTTTCTCCCTTTTTTATTTTCAATACGTGTGATCTTTGTTAGGTTTAAAATTGAAAAATAACATATCTCTGTGTTACAATTTTGTTTGTTTAATTTATATGGCTATTTATTCCTATTATTTTTTTCCTCCCCCCTTAGAACAGATATCTCCCTTCATATGATTTTATCCATATATCTTGTGAAGTTCAGTTACCATCCAGGAAGGTGCTGATTGGGTTGATATGGTCAGTTGTATGGCGTTTGAGTTTTGGATGAGGAATATTGCCTTATCTCGTGGTACTTCCAGGAGTACCATGTATTCTGCGTCCAGATTTCCAAAGTTAGCTGTTCTCTCAAACTGGTCTAAACGTACACCGTAAGCACTTAAAAGGGCGTTGATTGAAGCTTCATCCCATATTCTGGATGATCCTGCCTGTAGAAGTCCTTCTATACCGCTTTCTGATACGCCTGCTGATTGAGATCTGGATGCACTTTGAGACAGCGTGTTAATGGCAATCTGTTGACTGGTACTTATACTGGCATTGAAGGTGTTTTGATCCACCATAGACCTTAAAATTGCCAGAACGGTTGCCCCACTAACCAGTGGTGTGTTTGATGATTGTCCTACATTCTGATTGCTTCCAGTACTTTGTTGATTGGTTTGGTTGGTTTGGTTGGTTTGGTTGGTCCGGTTGGTGTCATTTGAGGTGGTGGTTGTGGTTTCGTTCGTACTTACATAAATATCAACGGTGTCTCCTACGGAGATAAGACCACCCGCAGCACGTAATCTATCCAATCTTATTGGTATAACTACGGTATCTGGCGTGGTTATCTCTACATTCGCCAGTACGCTGGCATCAGCCTGGGTAACCAATGTCTGTGCAGCTGCTACTTTCATTATAAGGTCTTTCTGTTCTCCAGAAGAGTAGGTGAGCATCACCCGTCCGTAGGGATCTTTTTTGGTTTCGATCTGATTTTGCTGGTAGGCTCTCCAGCTGGTGGTTGCAGGTCCAAGTACATCCACTGCCAGTGCCTGTTCAGGGGTTACAGCACTCTCAATTTCAGCAAGTAAGGTTAATTTTTGAGGATCTGTTGCTAAAGCCCCTTTATAATAACTGTTTACTTCATTAATTTTGGTATTCTTCGCATCTTGTAGTGATCCCTGGTAAGGAGCGTAGAATAAAAAGTAGTATCCTGCACCTACCAGTGCGATGAGTATAATTCCGAAGACAAGAACTCCCACCAGAGTGCTCTGGTCATCATCAGGGATTCTTCCACCGCCGGGAGATCTTCTTCCGAATCCTGGTACAGCCCCGCTTAATCTATCGAGACTACTTCCACCAGGTCTTTCACCTGGTTTTTTCTGCTCGGGAGCCTTTAACCTGGCCCGGCCTGTGTCTCTTGGTCGGGGTTTAGGCATCGGTCTGGGGATCTTATCAGTGGGATCTTTCTTTCCACCATCCCCGTTAGTCCTAAGTTTGTTATTCTGGTCCTTAGGCTTATCACCCGCCCGGGAGACCATGTTTTTGATGCGCCCACTCATATTCTGCCCAGATTCCTTCTCATTTTTACGAAGGTCTGGAGCATTATTTTCCTTTTCTTTATTTCCCAATATTTTATCTAACATTTGGACCACTTCTGCGAAGCTTGGCATATAAAACCATAAAAGGCACTGCTACTAAATAGATTAAAGTAAAGATGAATAAAAACTTTGCGGGAAGATTAGCAATTACCGAGGAAATGTCTTGAGGTAAACATGATAATATTATTAGTAGTCCACCTACAAACAATAATATAGGATTCCTAATTTTTGTATACTCAACTGTACTTATCATGAGTATCGATACCGCTGTCATAATTATCAGTGCCAACTCTACATTGAATATTCCTGAGAGATAATATGATCCGAGGATCAACGCTGTGGTTGGTATGGGTAATCCTGTGAATTTACCTTCACCAAAATTTGCACCTGAATCTGCAAGTACGTTGAACCTTGAGAGTCTTAAAATCCCACTTAATACTATTAAAAGAGCTACTAGTATATTAATGTATGGGATAAAGTAGGATGTGGATGCTGCATACAAAAGCATTCCCGGTGCAACACCAAATGAAATCACATCACATAAGGAGTCAACATTTTTTCCAAATCCAAACTGATCAACTCTTTTAGACTTACGGGCCACCCATCCATCCAATGAATCAAATATAACGGCAACGAGAATAAACATTGCTGCAAGGTTTAAATTACCCTGTAACACCATTATAATTGCTAAAAATCCAAAAGAAGCATTTAATAAGGAAATAAAATCGGGAAGAGCTACATATTCTTTAATGTTCATTATAAAAAACCCACTATTTTTAAATATTTTAATTCGCTATTATATTATTCTCATATTTAAATAGTAGGACTATCC
>WOYJ01000162.1 GCA_011620845.1 Methanobacteriaceae archaeon | reverse complement strand
GAAGAGAACCCCGACGATGATACTTCAGACAATGAAACCATAGATGATGAGAATCCAGGTAGTGATGTTGAAATCCCAGATGACATTGGAGACATAGAGGATGTTGATCCTACTGAGGATGAAGACGAGTTCCCAGAAGAAACCCCTGAAGATATGCCTGATGATGATTGGATAGATGACTGGATAAATGGTTAAAATGAGTAATGAGGAAGAATCAGAGATAAAATCACCAGTTCTATTTGCTGGACTGTTATTTGACCCTTTTTGTGACGAAGTAACTGTATTACGCTCATCAAAAGGTGAGAGGAGGTGAAATAATCAAGGAAAAGTTTTTCAGACTGTTCGTTTGCTTTATAGTAGCTGCGATGGGTCCCGCGATGGCCATGGGCGTTGCTTCTGCTGCAGATGCTGAATACTCTGATTACTACATCACAGGTGGAAAGGTCGTATCAAACGACACAGGGATAAGATACCAAATCACCAAATCTGACAACACTACCTCCATCAAATGGACTAGAGGCATAACCACAGCTGGAGCAGTAGGTATACAGAGATACACCGTCATAGCACAGTCAAACAGGACAGGATACGCACTTAACGCAATCAACAAATACACAGGGAACAACAGATGGAGCATGAACCTCGACCAGGCATACACCCGATTACAGTTCATCGGCGGTAAATACGCTGTTGTCATGAACCAGAACAAGTTCTTACAAATCAATCTCTACACACACAGGATCGTAACTGGTAAAACCTTCGAGGCAGCTGCTAACGAGTTCTTCGGGCTAATCAAATCAAAGAAAAATGGAAACTATTACGTCATGACCATTACCGACGGGATAGCCAAATTCTTTAAACTGAACCCTAACTGAGCTCAATAAACATCATTAAACTTTTTTTTTTCGAAAATAACTGATAAGGTGATATTTAATGAAAAAACAAACACGGAGATATATTAGTGACTCTGAAGATTTACCTGGATGGATTTGGGTGACTGATGTTATTCAAGGCTTTTCTTTTTTGATGCACAGGTCCACCGCCCGGGATGAGGGGATATTATGAAGTTTCTAATTGCTTTGCTGGTAATTAGCGCCTTAATCCAAATTTTAGGGAAGGTGTATGGTGTATGAAGGAGTTCAAAAGGTGGTACCTGGTTAAGAAAAATACGAATATTCTAATCGTGGATTCCGCTTATAGCAGGGAAGATATGGAAGGCAAGAGGCTTAGAATGCCAGAGTCAAATAAATACGAGGTACTTCACTGGGACGAGGTGTATAGGAGGATTATGGGATGAAAAAGGTCTTTATTTTTATTCTTATTTTTTTCTGCTTGGCCATAGTTTGTTCGGACACTTCAGAAGCCGCTAAATATAACCCTGATTTAACCGTCTCCCGGGTTACAGTAGATGCAGCTGGAAACAATACCGGCGGGTTTTCAATAAAAAATGTAGGAAATAGGCCCACCGGTCAATACGAGGTTCTGGTTTATTTCAAAAAGATGGATGGATCTTATTTTAAGCAGCTCTATAGAACTGGAAACCAAACAAAAATTTATCCAAATCAAACCAGACATTATGCAAATGTATTTGAAGGTAACACTGCTGTAACAGGGTTGGTACGTGTAAATCCTCATCAAAGATTCGCTGAATTAAATTATTATAATAATGCACGCTATTTTTCAATGCAGAAGAAGCAGGTGTTATCATATAACATAACAGAAGGTGTTAGGCGCTATGATCCTGGTTTAGGGTATGATGTGGTTAATCCTACTTATAATGGTACGTTTGATAATGGTGAGTATAATCCAATTTTGGGCGATCCATATATAGAGGGAGGAAATTCGAGTTCGGTTAGGTACGTAAATGGTATTAGGCTTTTTCCTGAGATTCCGGAATCAGATCCACCACCAGAACCAGAAGGTAAAGTGGCAATCAGAGGTTTAGATAAGTATAGTGTGGATGAATGGAGATTCTATACTCGTCTAGTAGACACGTCGGGTGGAATGCATACGGTGAGCTGGGATTCAGTGAATCAATACTATTATGCAATCCCAGATACCTGGACACCGGCTTATTTGAGGTTGTGGTGTGATTATGATTACTATCAGGATTATACTGACACACTGGCCTTGAATGGACTCATGTCGGTTGAGATTGATGATGTAGGCGTGGATTCTTACCACGTTGTTGAGAGCATTAGTAGGTATTCTGTGATACAACATATACTTTATGAAGGAGACTTTGATAATGGTGAATACGATCCTGTGTTGGCTGATCCTTTTCACTTATACTATGACGGGAGGGAACACTATTTAAATGAAATTCGAATCTATTTTGACTATGAACTACCATCGGCACCTCCAGCTGACCCAAGGGAGCTTATTGTACGTGGATTTAATCAAACGGATAATTTTTATGTAGAAGTTGAAGATGAGTTTTATAATGTATATGCAATGACCTGGAATTCTACCGGAAGCTACTACTCCTGGGTGAATGAATACGCGCCGATTGCTGTTTATATAGATGCTGTGGACTATGAGTCGGTTAGTTCTTATCAGCTCCTGGATTCATTTCAGTCGATATGGGTAGAATACAACGGTACAAACGTAACTTCTTATAATGTAACGGAAGGACACTGGTTTTACAGAGTATATGATGATAGCTTTGTAGAACTTTTTACAAGTACTTTTAATAACGGAGCTTATGACCCTATACAGGCTGACCCACCCTATGAAGGTGAGCTTACTGAATATTATTATGTAAACCACTTGAATCTCACTCTTAACTTACCTACCATGCCTAGTAGTGCAATTTCTTCTCTGTTAATTATAAAGGGACCTGTACACCTGGATGATCCACCAGAAATACATTGCAATGGTACGATAAGAGACATGATTTGGGACCAGAGAAAAGGTTATTATTTCTTATACAATGCTGTTGGACTGGTATCCATGGTCTTGAATGTATGGAATGATGATTACTGGGCATATGACCTGCTAGATTCCTTCCAAAACATAATTGTCGAGTATCTATACATGCCCAGGAGCTGGAGTTGGTCATAATGAAAAAATATGGTATTTTAATTGGATTAGTACTTATTTGCTTGCTTATTACGCTGCCTGCCAGTAGCGCTGCAAAGATGTGGGCCCCGGATTTGACAATCTCTAAAGTGGATCTCACTGAAAAAAATGCGTATGGAACTGGCGGATTTACGATTAATAATATAGGAAATAAGAACAATAAAGGATTCGAAGTACTAGTTTATTTCAAAAAGAAGGACGGGACTGTATTCAAGCAATTTTACCAATCAAATAAGTCGATTGCCCCAGGATATTCGCGTCATTACTCGAAAGTTTTCCATGGCCAGGGAGCCGTAGTAGGGTTAGTTAGAGTTAATCCTTTTAAAAGATTCCAGGAATGGGACTATAACAATAACGTACGCTATTTTGCTATGCTTAAGACAAACGCGTCAAATTACCATGTCCAGGAAGGAATCAGGTACTACAACGTTACTCTAGATGACTACGCTTATGTACCGCGAGGATCTTCGAACATTGAAAATGGAAATTATAATCCAGTAATCAGTACTCCAAATCCTATACAAATAGATGGACTGGACTGCTACGTTAATCACTTGAATATAACAGCTAATTTTCTGAACTACGGCAGTTTAGCGGGTGTTCTACAGTTAGTAACGGTTACTGGAATTCCCTATATTCCATACAATGTGCTGTTTTTGCAGGTAGATAATTACTATAAACTACCAATGTTTTGGGATTCTAACAAAGGTATATGGTACAAATACACTACAAGTCATGTAAAAGGAGTTGTATTGCAAATGGAAGAATGTGATGAATTAGTCGGGGCTTTTGTTGAAAATATCGGGAATATCGCAATCACATATTACAGGATCCCACCAACCTGGAGGTGGAAAGTATGAATGATGCCTTGATAACGTTGGGGATAAGTACTGCATCAGCTGTATTTGTTTTATTTACGCTGTACTGGTTTATAACAACTGTTATGGCATCCATTAGATTTGTTTAGGTGAGAAATTTGGGAAATGCGATAATATGTAAAGTTTGCAATGGATCTGGATTTGACCCTGATCAAGAATCTTCCTACGAGCTTTGTGAAGAATGCAATGGAGAAGGATTTATTCAACTACCTGTTTAAAATGCCCTCCCGGGTTGAAGTTTTTAGGTTATCCTCCCGGGTTGACTTCAGTAACAATAATATTGCTCTCGTTTTGCCCTGTTTTTATAGAAACGTTCTTATTTACCATGTTTTTGTCTATATCAACCTGGACATTTATGTACGTTTTAGCTGTTCCATTTGTAGAGTTGTTGCCTGAGACATCACTTGACCTGGAACTAGCAGCTGTACTGTCAATTAAATTGAAAACCTGATAACTCAGTAGGACCCCTGCAACCATGATTATACATAAGAAGAAGAATAAAGCTTTTTCCCGGCTGGTACCGGTTTTAATCCTATTTTTTTCACTCATGACAACGTAATTAGTTTTTTTTAGCGGATAGAATAACCTGACGCCATGGTAGGTTGTAAGATCCAGTATAAGGTGAGATAGATATGCCGCTGCAACGATGATAAAGATCTGATTTACAAGTCCCAGAGTTGCCAGTCCAATCAGGATCCAGATGTTATGTGTTTCACGTTTATGTTTTGCCAGGAAAGCATAATCAATAAGATCCGGGATCACAGCTGCTGTACCAGCGAGAAAAATGTAAAATGTATTTACTGGGATTCCTAAAATAAACATTATCAGTAGGCTAAATATGATTCCTGCAACGATATGTGTATAACTTCTCAATTAAATCATCTCCCTGTGTACATGAGAGTTCTGAAGAGGCCTTTAAAATAGACTCAA
>WOYJ01000059.1 GCA_011620845.1 Methanobacteriaceae archaeon | reverse complement strand
TTTAACTATAAATCCTTTTTTTTTACTGAATTATTAATTGGACTTATTTTTACTAGAAACTATACTAAACTATCTACACCTTTTTTTCAAAGTATCTTCGAGAAAAATTTAGTAAAATTCTTTAACACCCTTAAAATAAACACTTAAATGGGAAGATGAAGGTTGTAGGAATCGATGAAGCAGGCAGAGGATCAGTTTTAGGCCCTCTGGTATTATGTGGAGTTGTAATTGCGGAAGATAGGATTAAATTTTTAGAAAGACTTAAAGTAAAGGATTCTAAAAAGATATCCCCTAGAAAAAGGGTGGTTCTCTCCAGGAAGATCAGGAAGATCACCGATTTCCACCTGGTTAAGATACCAGCCCATGATATCGATGTTTTGAGGAATAATGAGGTAAATCTGAACCAGATCGAAAAATTGGGCATGCGGAAGATCATTGAGAAAGCAGGGGCAGACGCCTGCATCGTTGACTGTTTTGATATCAAACCAGAACGGTTCAAAAATGAACTCGAAGGTTACTATCCCCATTTAAATGTAATCACCGAACATAACGCGGAAGACAAATATGTGGTGGTGGCTGCTGCTTCCATAGTTGCCAAGGTTGAACGGGACCAGGAAATAGCCAAAATAAGGAAAGAGTTTAAGGATATTGGATCCGGCTATCCCAGCGATCCTAAAACCATCGAATTTCTAAAAAATTCCAGAGAGTTACCAGACTTCGTCCGTAAATCCTGGGCAACTGTAAGTAGATTAGAAGACGAGTATCAGGAATAAATATTATTATATCATAATTCATATAAAAACAAAAAAAAAACTGGTGATAGAGAATGTATCTAGGTAGAATATTAGCTGTGGGAAGTACAGAAGGGGGTAAGTTCGCTGCATACCGAGTTTCCAGTCGTTCTTTCCCAAACAGAATGACCAAGGGCTATGATGACCGGGTGGCCATCGTGCCCAAGGAAGGATTTGAAACCGATGTATTTAAAAATCCATACATCGCCTATAACTGCATAAAATTGGTGGACGACATCGCAGTAGTATCCAACGGGTCACATACAGATGTGATTGCCGAGAAAATCGCATCGGGAATGACCATCCGGGATGCCCTGGCAATATCCCTTCTAACCATGGATTATGAGAAGGACGATTACAACACTCCCCGTATAGCAGGAGCAGTTACCCTTGAAGGTGAAGCCTATCTGGGAATTGTGACCCATGAAAGTTTGATAGTGGAGAAGGTACCGGAGGGTAAATCGGCCTACATCGCCACTTATGAACACACTACACCCCACGAAGTTGATTTTGAAGCATTAAACGCCCAGGACGCGGCTCAATTCATACTAAACAAGGGGAAATTCGCTGAATTCACCAACCCAATCACCTCAACTGCAGCATTCGGTAGTGAAGGATGGAATATTAGCCTCATATAAATTTGGAAACAAACTATTTAACGAATAAACATGCCCCTTAAAATTACAGGCATCACTGGAATACCCTTTATTAAGAAAGGAGACCCCCTGGATGAGTTTATCCTTAAAGCCCTCTCTGATATGGATATGGAGATCCGGGAAGATGACATACTGGTTATAGCTGAAACAGCCATAGCTAAAGAAGAAGGACATATCATCGACCTTAAAGACCTTAAACCAAGCCCCCTGGCATTCGAACTGGCGGAGAAAACAGGTAAAGAACCGGAAGTAGTTGAGGCCATCCTCCAGGAGTCGAAGGAAGTCATCAAGGTTGGCCCGGATTTCATCATCTCTGAAACCAAACATGGTTTTGTTTGCGCCAACGCCGGTATCGATGAATCCAATGTGGATGATGGTCTGGCCACTCCCATCCCAGAAAATCCTGATAAGAGCGCCTCCCGTATCCGGGAAAAAATCATGAAAAGAACTGGTAAAGAAATTTCAGTCATAATATCTGATACCCAGGGCCGTGCCTTCCGTGAAGGGGCGGTTGGTGTGGCCATCGGCATATCCGGCCTGGAGCCACTATGGGACAGGAGTGGTGAAAAAGACCTGTACAACCGGGAGCTTAAAACCACCACCATAGCCGTGGCTGATGAATTAGCAGCTGCTGCGTCGATAGTGATGGGACAGGCCGATGAGGGAATACCTGTAGTATTAATTAAGGGAGTAATCTACCCTAAGATGCTTAAAAACGATTCTACAAATATCAAACCCCTTATCAGACCAAAAAAATATGATGTTTTCCGGCCCTGAAATTATTTCAGGATGTGAAGATTCTAACAAGAAATTCAATTTTTTAAAGGATTATAACCATGATAACCATTTTCTCAGGTGGAACAGGCACTCCTAAACTCCTGCAGGGCATCATCCGTCTGGTTGACCCTGCGGATATAACAGTGGTGGTTAATACCCTGGAAAACTCCTATTTCTCCGGGGTTTACGTGGCGGCGGATCTGGACTCGGTGATGTACACCCTGGCCGGGATCATAAACCAGAAGACCTGGTATGGCATTAAAGATGATACCTTTATAACCCACGAAACTTTAAAGGAGATCGGATGTGAGGAACTTCTCCGAATCGGAGATCAGGACCGGGCAATTAAAATCCAGAAAACCCTGCTTTTGGAGAAATATCCCCTGGATGAAGCTGTTGATATCCAGAGGAGAAAATTGGGTGTTGAATCCCGGATAATCCCCATGAGCAACCAGAACCCCCAGATAGAGATAGTAACCCCTGAGGGAAGCCTTGAATTTCACGAATTCCTCATCGGGCAGAGGGGTGAACCGGATGTTCTGGATATTAAGTACAGCACGGTTGATCCTGCACCGGGACTTATCGAATCCATTGAAGAGGCAGATATGGTTATAATCGGGCCTTCCAACCCGGTAACTTCCGTAGGACCTATATTATCAACAAATGGTGTTCGGGAAGCACTTAGAAAACATTACATAGTTGCCGTGTCCCCTATAATCAGGAATAAACCAGTCAGCGGACCGGCCGGTAAGTTCATGCAGGCCTTGGGCCATGAAGTATCCTCCCTGGGAGTGGCAACCATGTACCAGGATTTTTTAGATAAGTTTTATATCGACCTTCAAGATCATAATCAACAGAAAAAAATAGAAAGACTAATATCAGAGGTTGTTGTAACAAACACCAACATGAACAACATCGAGGATAGAATGATATTAGCCAGAAATATTTTGGGTGAAATTTAAATGATTCAGATGACACTAGTTCAGATCGACAACTACGGTCCCTGGACCGTGACTCCCACCCCCCGGGCGGAGGCAGATCTACAAATATTACAATCAGAACTCTACGCAGACCTGCAGAGACAGTTCGCAGCTAAAGGAGGGTTAATATTTTTCACCCGCTTTGATAACATGCTGGCTGTGACCAACGGTGTGGATATGGAGGACCACCTCCAAATCCAGAAATCCATAGGAAACCGCTACCCCATAACTGTGAGTATGGGCGTGGGGGCCTCAGAAACACCCTACGAAGCCCAGAGAAAGGCCACCAATATCCTGCAAACCTTTGGCGGTGCCCAGTCTGAGGAACGTGAAGAGGTTCTGGCCATTGACAGTATGGTGAAGTTAGACGAAAGCTTCGTCCAGATAGCCCATATAGATATAAATGGCATCACCGATTCATTAACCGATATTATCCCTGCTTATGATACATCTTTCATCGTTAACCGGGTTCAACACTTCCTTATGAAGAAGTTAATCGAGAAAGGTTCGCTGTTATTTTTCATTGGCGGAGACAACTTCATGTCTCCCTGTAACGGATTAGAACCACAGGGCCTCTTGAAGATCATCGAAGAGATAGAGGACGAAATAAACATCGCCCTGAAGGCCGGTGTTGGAAAGGCACCTACCGCTGAAAAAGCCGCTAACTTAGCAGATCTCGCCCTGGAAGAGATAAGGGGCGGTTTTACCTACGACCTGGTTCATGTGATGAAAAACAAGGATTAATTGTGGATTTTTTTACTTTATTCCATCGACTGGTTGTTCTAATCCATTAATATTTTTATTTATATTCGTAATATTTTTCGGAGAGGATTTGTTGAAGGTTTTAGCCCCTATGGCCGGGATCACCGATGGATTGTTCTGCTATAAATTAGCTCCTAAAGGCTTTGACATGGTAACCTTAGGGGGTTACAACGTAGATGGCCCTACAATTGAAGCTGGAGAGAGGATAATTCAAAGAGGAAGATCAGAATTTGACATTCCATTAGAAAATATCTCCAATCATATAGAGCAGCAAATCAAAGTTATAAAAGAAAATAAACCATGGAATGGTTGGATCTCAGTAAATCTACGTTCCACTACCCCTTCACCTGTAATAAAGGTCTCAAAGCTTCCCAGTGTGGACGTGGTGGAAATAAACGCCCACTGCAGACAGCCGGAGATAATGGATCGGGGATGTGGACAGTTCCTGCTAAATGACCCTGCTAAATTACATCTATTCACCAGGGAAGTAGTCAAGGAAGGAGGAAGCAAAGTATCAGTTAAGATACGGGCTAATGTACCGGGGACTGATATTATAGGCATATCCAAATCAGTGGAAGATGCCGGTGCAGATTTTCTCCATGTGGACGCCATGAAGCCAGGTTATTCGCATGCAGATTATGATATCATATCTGTAATTAAAGACAACACAGACCTATTTTTAATAGGGAATAACTCAATTACAGATATCGAGTCGGCACAAAAAATGATAGATGCTGGTGCTGATGGATTTTCAATGGCCAGAGCCCTTATAAATGGTGAAGTTCCCTTCGATCTGTCCATGGTAGATACCAGGAAATGGAGAATATAAGAAAATTCTGTAAGAGGGTAGATACCTTTACGGTGAATTCAAATTAAAAAAAAACATATATTATATAGAAAAATCATTATATTGTAAATTCAAGTTTATATATTAAATTTTATTACTAAATTCAAGAAAGAGAGTGGTTG
>WOYJ01000111.1:7299-24808 GCA_011620845.1 Methanobacteriaceae archaeon | reverse complement strand
TGCTTTAAATCCTATGTAAACTGCTTTTCCCAGGTTTAAGTTCAACTGTTCCTTGAGGTAATCGGTTACCTCTACGAAAAGATTGATGGCACCTATGTTTACAGTTAGCCTTACCATCTGGTTTTGCAGGGTCATGCTGATTATTTTTCCTTTGAAAATATTTTTCACGTTGGATTCCTGGGCTTTTAACTTGACAAATATATCTTCAGGGCGGATTAAAACTAGAACTTTGTCACCAACATCGAAATTTTCTCTAAGGGGTAGAATGACTTTATTGTCATTTAAATAGATGTTAGCAATTCTATTTTTAACATCGATATCAGAAATTGTACCTTCTATTTCATTAACATCTGCATGCATTTTTAAGATACTGTTAACTTTTATATACTCTTTTAATATTAATTTTCCCTGATCAGTTAACTTACTTCCGCCTCCTCCTGTCCCTCCTATTTTAGTTGAAACAATTCTGTTGTTAAAATCATTTTCCAAATCGCCAATGTATTTTAGAGCCCTTCTATAGGAAATATGTACTTGTTTAGAAGCTTCGGCTATGGAACCATATTCATCTATATAGTTTAAAAGCTCAAATTTTTGATCATTAAGTAATATTATCTTATCGTCTAATTTTAAGCGATATTGAGGTCCATCTAGCGCATACATTGTTTCATACCTAGGATTTTATCCTTATATTTTTTGACAGTATCCAGTTTTAATTGATTTCATAGGGGTTATCTGATTGTGAGGTGATTTTTCCACTCATTAATATGATCAATGAATTGAATTCGTGATCGTATTTCTTTCATGATCGTTCACAGAATATTTTAAAAAATCCGGGATTAAACGGTGTTTTTGAGTAAATTAATCCAAATCTTCCATGAATGTTCATGATATATTTAATTTATTAAACAGTTCGATTAGAACGTTATAAACTTTTGTAAACAAACTCATTTAGAAAGACTTATATCCGTTATGTGGATTTAATCACCTCGAATATAAAGACTTCATAACGTTAGGACCTTTTAGGTCCATTAAAATGAAAAAAATTAATCGTTAAATATTAATTTGTTTTGAAATCTAAGTTTTCCCACCTATTTATTTAGTTATAAGTTGATATGCGCTTTTTTTGTTTATTTAAGTTAATTGTAAGTATAATAAATCCAACCACTCCTTTACAATTTAGATGATAAATATTGAGTGTTTAATAATAACATATATCATGAATTTGGGATAGCTTAGAATCAAAAAGTGAATTAAGTATATGAAAATGCAAAATAGGTGGAAACTAAAATAAGAGGCCTAATAATAGGGGAATTTAATTAGTGGACAACTTTGAATGGATAAAGGGATGATAAAAATTAGTATAATCAAATTTAACTAGTCCAAATATCTTAAACCTGTTATCTGGTTTATAATATCGGTTTTAGTGAGGATTCCGATGGGTTTTTTTTGTTCATTAACCACAATAAGACGCCCTATTTTGTTCTTATTCATAATTTGGATGGCTTCTACTATCATCATATCCGGTTCAACGGTTACTATATATTTGGACATGAGGTCGGTTATTTTAAGATCCTTTTCTTGATTGGCAATAGTTTTGGTGATATCAACTAGCGTTAGGATCCCAATAACAGTATCATTTTCAACCACAGGGGCGCCTTCTATTCTATTATTGGATAAAATCCATGCTGCTTCGGTTATATTCATATTGGGATTTAATGTTATGATATCCTGGGTGGCAACTTCCATCACAGTCTTAGCAGGTATGCTCTGTATATCCCGAACATCCAGGAGCAAAACACCCTCTGTATCATCCCTTCCAACAACAGTACCATTTATTACCAGCTTATTTACATGACTGGGACCAATTCTTATTTTATCCCCGATGTCAAGTTGTTTAGTATTACCTATTGTTTTAACGGCGGCTTTACATTCTCCAGGTCGGGGGAGGCTGCTGAATTCTATTTTGGTCACGGTGATATTTTCTACCAATTTATCTCTTTTAAATAGGGGCACTGTTTCATCTGCCTCAGCAATATTGAGATTTAAAGCATCATATGCATCTATTGTTGGTTTATACCCACCTCTAGGACCTGGAACCCCTTCTACACTTCCCATGCTCTTTAAGGATTGCATTTGATTCCGAATCGTTCCCGGGTTACGGTTTATAGACTCGGCAATAGTTTCTCCTTTGATGGGCATGTAATTTGATTTAGTATATAAATCAATTAAAGCTCTTAATATTTCTTTTTGGACAGTTGTTAGCAATAAAACACCTTCTAAGGTTTTTTTGTTGAAGGTATATGTTATGATCGAAGGTAATATGTTCATGATCTTTACTAAAAGTTCTTCACTTTACTTAATAAAACTTTGTGATAAGAGTTTCTGAATTTATTATTTGAAATTTATTAATCACAAAACCCGAAAGACGCGGAAAAACTGGGTCTGGAAGAAGGTGAGATGGTATGTGTGAGATCTCGCCGGGGAAAAATTGAAGCACCGGTTAAGATAACTGAAAGGTCACCGGAAGGCCTGGTTTTCATGGCGTTCCACTCACCAAGGACGAAAACAAATCTTATAACTAATTCTGCCTGTGATCCAGTTACTAAGACTCCGGAATTCAAGTACTGCGCGGTTAGGGTGGAGAAACTAGTTGATGGCGGATGATATTTGATTATTTAGTACTCGCTATAGTAGGGCTCCCGATTAGCAATAGCCTCTAAAAACACTTCTTCTAGTTCTTTATCCGAGTATCCTTCCCGGATGGGTTCTATTAAATCTACTAAATTATCATTCCTGAGTAAACAGGGTTTAAGTCTGCCATCTGGTGTTATTCTGAGGCGGGTGCAGTTTTTGCAGAATTCGGTGTTGTCCATGGGCCGGACTACCTCAATTTCTCCGTTGTCCAGGAAGTATTTCTTCCGGTCCTGCATGAAGGGTCGGGTTTTTATATCGGTTGCTTCTTCACGTAGCTTGTCTTCTATAATCCCTATATCGTAGTGGTAGTCGTCGAAGTAATCGGTATCCGGGCAGTTTTCGGTTTTTAGTAGTTCTATAATCTGTAGAATGGCTCCATTTTCTTTGCAGAATTGGAACATGTCCCAGACTTCATCATGGTTTAATCCCCGCATGATCACCATGTTTACTTTCACTGGGTAGAGACCTACTTCCACAGCCTTTTTTATTCCCATTTTAACCTTCTCTAAGTAGTTGCTTTTGGTTATAAATCGGTATGTTTTGGGGTCAAGGGTGTCGAAACTTACATTTACCCGGTTTATACCTGCGTTCTTCAATTTTTGGGAGTAGTCTTCCAGTAAAGTCCCGTTGGTGGTTAAGGATACGTCTTTAAAGCCTAAAGCGGATATTTTGCTTATAATGTCTATTATGTCTTTTCTTATGAGTGGTTCACCGCCTGATAGCCTTATCTTCTTTATACCTAAATTTTTAGCTACTTTGGTGATTCTTTCTATTTCAGATGGTGTCATCTCATATTCTTGGGGTATCACGCCATCGTGGTGGCAGTAAAAACATTGGATATTGCAGCGGTTGGTTATGGATATTCGTAGGGATAGAATTGGCCTTTGAAAGTTATCTGTTTCTACCGTAGTATCTTGGTTGGTTTTCATTTCATAATCTTTTTGGCCAGTCTCTACTTCGGAGGTTTTTTGGCGAGGTTCGGTTATTAAATTATTTTGGTTCATTTCTGATCAACAACTCTATTTTACCTTGTATCCCATTATCATCGGTTTTAAGGGTGCTTAACATGCCGATTATACTATTTTTCAGGATATCCTGTACAAAAGGGTTTAAAGGGATGTTTTTATCCTGGATGAATAGTTCAACGTCGTCAAATTTTTTCATTTTACATTCTTCTTCGGAAAACTCGCCTCTTATTATGGCTTGGGCCATGTCCTGGCAGTTCTCGTAGCCACAATTCTGGCAGTCTGCGTTGGAGATTAAACCATAAGTTCTCTCCTCCACCATGTCAACTAGAGTACCGATGTCTTCCTCTTTTAGGTTAAATACATCCACGTTTTCTATGGTGTATTCATCTTTTGTCTTGGTGGTTGATATTTTAGGGTAATTTGCAGATTTAAACCCTTCTATTATAACGTAGTCAAGTTCCTTCAGGTATTTGATGTTCTTTAGAATTTTCTCTAAGTCCATCCTTTCAGGGATTATGAAAGTCGTGCTCTCCCCGGATGATCCTACAACCAGTTCTGCTCCTGCTTTCTGGTGTTTCCAGGTGTCTTTGCCTTCCATATCTAAATCATGATGGGTGTGTTTGATCGTACCTACCCGATGTCCTCTTTTTATCAGTTCACTGACTATCAAAGTGACTAACGTGGTTTTTCCTGTATTTTTAGTTCCAACGACTCCTAATATTTTCATACAGCTCCTCCCCACTATGACAGATATAATATTAATATTTTTATTTATAGTGAATTTTTATTATTATGTAGTGAAGTTTTCATTATCAAATTTTTTTAAATGATGATATTTTCCAAGTCTTAAAAGATGATGATTTAAGTTTTTGCATTTTTATTTAAATTCCACATAAAGTTTGGGTGTGGATAATACACAATATTATATAAAGTTTTCGGCTAGTGTTTAGTAGAAATATATATATTAAATGTTAATTAGAGTGTAATTAACACACATGGTGTCCAAATGCCAAAACACATAGTTTCAGGATTGAAGTATTTGACGGCAGTGGAGCTCATAAGAGAGGGGCTCAGTCAAAAAGAAGTTGCTAAGATACTTGAGATTGATAGATCCACCGTTTCTCATTATTTAAATGGCAGAAATCTATCCTGGAATTCCATTGAGGTGGCAGAAATAATAACCAAGTTCTGTCCCAAGGATTTCCTGACTTTAACCTATGCCCTCTTAAACGACAGTGAAAAAACAAGAGTCATCGTGAAAACCTGCTCCAAAAAAAGTTACAAGGGGAGTGTTGAAGAATCTTGTATCGGATGCGGACTTTGCGTAGACACCTGTCTTTTGAATGCCATTGTGTTGGATGATCTCAAAGCACGCGTTGATTCAGATTGGTGCAATGGGTGTAATATGTGTAGGGATGTTTGTCCCACTGATTCAATAAAAATTTTGGAGGTAAATAATGGTTACTAATACCAAAGAAGTCAAAGGTAAGGACATTTGTGTACAGCGTGTTTCACCAGAAGAAAAACGTGAACTGGCCTACAAAGACGATGTATGTGTTGGTTGCGGGATCTGTGCTAAAATATGCCCAACAGAAGCTATTGAACTCGGCGAGATTGGAGCTATTGAAAGAACCGGCGTTGATGAATCAAAAATATCAATAGACGAGACTAAATGTGTACTCTGCGGAATGTGTAGTTCACCCTGTCCTGTAGATGCATTGGATTTAAAACTTGATGAAAAATCCATCAAAGATATGGCAGAGTATCCAAAACTAATTAAATCGGCAGAAATTAGTGACGATTTATGTATCTACTGTAAAGCATGCGAAACAGCCTGTCCTCGAGATGCCATTACCATCGCCAGGATATTGCCAGAAAGATCCAAACTGGTAACTGGTGAAATCGAAATTGATAAAGATACATGTATAAGCTGCGGAATATGCGAAGAAATGTGTCCAGCAGACGCTATAGAAATGGAACATCACGAACCAACATCATCTGACCCCACCGTATCTTCAGACATAAAAGTTGACAAGGAAAAATGTGTTTACTGCCTTATATGTCGAAAATCCTGCCCTGTAGATGCTATAAAAGCTGTTTGCAGAAGTTGCTCCTACGGTGATTATGATCTAAACCCTGAAGACACTGAAACTACAGGAAGTTCATTTATCGATGAAGAAGCATGTGTAAACTGTGGATGGTGTCAGGAAATATGCCCAGTCGACGCAGCAAAAGTAGAAAAAGCATTTGAAGGCGAATTAACCATAAACCAGGATAAGTGCGAAGCGTGCGGAACTTGTGTAGATATATGCCCATGTAACGTTCTTTCCTTCCCAGAAGAGGAATTTGGTGTGCAGGGTGATAAGCTCCAGGCAGATGAGAGATTCTGTATTTACTGTGGTGCCTGTGAAAATGCATGTCCTGTAGAAGCAATTGACGTTAAACGTACGGCGGTAAAACACACCCCTACCAAGTCAAAATCATGGGAAAAACAGTTATCAGAACTTAAAACTCAGACTTAAGGTGAAACTATGGTAGAACTAAAAGTAGATCAGGATAAATGTCTTGGTTGCGGAAATTGCGTGGTCGCCTGTCCAGTAAACGGATCTATAAGTCCTGAAGTAGCAAGTGGACACGGATCCAAAACTGAAGAAACAATCATGATGGTAGAAAACGGGCTAATAAAATTATTCAACCCAGATAAATGCACGAAATGTGGAACTTGCCCACTTTTCTGTCCTACAGATGCAATATTCCTGGAGTGAGGAGTTATTATGACTTATATAGAAAAACCCAGCATTTCAAATGTGGTAAAATTTGAAGATCCTGACGTGGCCCAAGTTAAAAAATTAACAGTGATGCTCAACACAGGAACCGACATCTATCAAGGGGCCTGTAAAAAAAGAGGATCAACCCTGAAAGATGAATACCGGAAAGTAGCAGGAGTATGCTACATGGATCCCAAAGACATGGCCAGATTAGGTGTTGGAAATTGGGATAGTGTACTGGTGAAATCTGACTGGGGTGAAGTAGTATGTTACGCAGCCCATTCCAGAGACGCACCACATGAAGGAATGATATTCATCCCTAAAGGCCCATGGGCCAATGTAGTTGTGAGTCCTGAAACTTACTGCTGCAGCGACCCCACGTATAAAGGAATCCATGCCACAGTGGAAAAAACAGATAAAGAAGTACTATTGATGGCGGATTTAATGAGATATGTCTATAAAAAATACGTTAAAGAAGGAGATAAAACAGAAGAACTTCCTTCACTGGGAGAAATGCCCATTTACAAAAGAAAAGTAAGGAGTCAATAGAAATGGCATACGAACCACCAGTAACAGATTATGATAAAATCGTGGAGAACTGTACTTGCGCATTCTGCGGAAGTAACTGTGACGATGTAGATATCCTGGTTAAAGATAATCATGTTGTCGGAGTAAGACACGCCTGCCGACTGGGTGCCAGTAAAATTATGGAAGATGAAGACCAGAGACTTACAGTCCCCATGATTAGAGATGAAAACGGCGAACTAGTGGAAGTAGATTGGGATACAGCATTAGATAAGGCTGCCGAACTCATAGCCGGAGCTGTTCGACCGGTCTTCTATGGTTGGAGTGAAACCTCCATTGAAGCCATGAAACCCGGCCTGGAATTAACCGAACTAGTAGGGGCCGTAATAGACAATCAGGCAACAATTTGCCACGGACCTACAGTCCAGGCAGTTCAAAACGTGGGTTACCCACTCATGACCCTGGGTGAAGTTAAAAACAGGGCTGATATGGTAGTTTACACAGGAAGTAACCCGATGAATGCACACCCCAGACACTTAGCACGTTACACTACTTTCCCCAAAGGTTTTTTCAGGAAAAGGGGAAGATTCGACAGAACCCTGGTAACATGGGACCCTAAATATAGTGACACGGCAAAACTCTCTGACATATGGGTGCCATTCGAAGAAAACGGTGATTATGCATTCTGTAATGCTATAAGAGCTGTTTTAAAAGGTAAAGAACTTAAACAAGATGTTATATCCGGTATTCCTAAAGAAGATATCGTGGCCTTAACCGAGAAAATGAAAAACACCCAGTTCGGTGCCCTCTTCTTCGGTCTGGGATTAACCCATACCTTATCCAAACAGAGGAACATTGACATAGCCATTCAACTCGTTCAGGACCTGAACAAATACACCAAATGGGTGCTCTTACCCATGAGGGGCCACTTCAACGTTAACGGATTCAACATATTCATGTCCTACGAAATGGGATTCCCATACGGTGTTGATTTCAGCCGAGGATACCCACGATACATGATCGGTGAGACAACCACCATTGACCTATTAAACAGGAAAGAATGTGATGTTTTCATGGTAATTGCAGCCGATCCCGGTGCACACTTCCCTGGCGGAGCATTAGCACACCTGGCCGATATACCAGTGATACAGATCGACATACACTGGGGACCATCCACTGAACTGGCAGATGTCGTACTACCTGGAACCTTCATAGGCGTGGAAACAGCAGGAACCAGTTATCGTATGGACTCCGTTCCAATTTTCATGAAAAAAGCAATAGATCCACCTGAAACCTGTAGAGAAGATGAATGGATCGTAAATGAACTACTCAAAAGGGTTACTAAATTAAAGGAAGCTAGCAAATAGGTGATCTCAATGGAATACATACTAAAAAACGGAATTGTATACGACCCTATCAACGAGATAAACGGAGAAAAAAAGGACGTAATGTTCAAGGACGGGAAAATTGTTAACAGTGTATCAGATGATGCTAAAGTGATAGATGTCACTGATAAGCTAGTTATGCCTGCAGGTATAGACGTACACTGTCACCTGGCCGGTCCTAAACTCTGTGTAGGAAGATTGTACAGACCTGAAGATGAAAGAAGAGGAGTAAAACCTAAAACAGATATAACCAGACCAGAAACAGGATTTTCCATACCCAACTGCCCTGCCACCGGGTACCGGTTCTCAAAAATGGGTTACGGAACTGTAGTGGAAGCAGCAGTGCCACCACTGGAAGCAAAACACACTCATGAAGAGATAATAGCCATACCCAACATCGACATCCCACCACTGACCTTATTTGGAAACAACTGGTTCATACTGCAGTTCGCCAAAGAAGGCAGAATAGAGGATATAGCTGCATTTGTCTCAGCATGGTTAAAGATAACCAAAGGATATGGAGTTAAAATTGTGAACCCCTGTGGAAGTGAAGCATGGGGCTGGGGAATGAACGTACACGGAATAGATGACCCTGCACCCTACTGGGACGTAACAGCCAGAGAAGTGATTAGAGCACTGGCCCAGGCCAACGAAATGTTAGGATTACCACACTCCATACATATACACCCTAACGACCTGGGACACCCAGGAAACTTCCCCACAACCGTAAACACCATAGACTGCATGAAGGACATCAAGAAAAACAGTGAATACAGAAACCAGACCATCCACTTAACCCATGCACAGTTTCACTGTTACGACGGAACCAGTTGGAGAGATGTAACCTCTGGTGTAGAACCAGTCGCTGACTACATAAACAAACATGATCATGTAACAATGGACATGGGACAGGTAACCCTCGATGAAACTACCACCATGACCGCTGACGGACCCATGGAATATGATCTATACGAACTCACCGGCTTAAAATGGGCAAACAAAGATATTGAACTGGAAACAGCATCAGGACTGGTTCCATTCATATACTCGGGAAGAAACCCGGTTCACTCCCTCCAATGGGCTATTGGACTTGAATTAGCCCTGATGATAGAAGACCCATGGAAGGTGTGCCTGACCACAGACAGCCCAAATGCAGGTCCCTTCATTAGATACCCAAGAGTCATGTCCTGGTTGATGAGTTACCAGAGACGAGCTGAAATGATGGATAACAAAGAAGTTCACGCTTGGGCCGGTAGAAAATCTGCCTTAGGAACCCTTGACAGGGAATATGACTTCTACGACATCGCCACCATCACCAGAGCAGGCCCATCCAAAATCTATGGATTTGAGGACAGAGGACACCTAGGTGCAGGTGCTATTGCAGACATCGCAGTGTACGACCTGGAACCAAACAACTTCGACCCAACAAGAAACGCCGCCGAAGTGGAAAAAGCTTTCAGCAATGCTCTTTACACCATAAAAGACGGCCAAATACTGGTAAAAGACGGCGAAATCGTTAAAGTAGTGTCCAGTAAACATGTACGTACCGAAGTAGAAGGCTTTGAAGATGAGGAAAAAAGAATCCTCGAGGAGATCATGCCTTTCTTCAACCGATACTATACAGTTAAATTCGAGAACTACGTGGTACACGACCATTACGCAGAACCTTCAAGTGTATATAAGGTAAATGCAAGCAAATAGGGGGTGTTAACTATGAAACAAATAACCTTAACTCCAATAAAATTCTCCAGCATTGCCCTGGAATTTGATGAACTCATTCCAGATGAAATATACGGCTGGAGTAAGGAAGACTTTGAGAAATATGAAGTACCTGTAGGTAACTCCCGGTTTCCATTAACTGACTACTATGATATTGAAGTGGAGGGCGAAGCCCAATCACCAGAAGAAGTAAAGATGATCATCGATGGAGACGCAGGCAGAGTTAAATACATCGGATGTAAAATGGACGCCGGAGAAATCGTTGTAAACGGAGACGCAGATTTACACGCCGGTGCAGAGATGGAAGGAGGCTCCTTAACTGTAAACGGTAACGCGGAAAGCTACTGTGGTAGGGAAATGAAAGGCG
This sequence comes from Methanobacteriaceae archaeon, assembly GCA_011620845.1. Taxonomy (GTDB): domain Archaea; phylum Methanobacteriota; class Methanobacteria; order Methanobacteriales; family Methanobacteriaceae; genus Methanobacterium_A. The sequence continues at coordinate 14,382 of WOYJ01000111.1, read as the reverse complement.
GAGAAATAACCATTAAGGGTAATGTCCGAGAATACGCCGGTACTTCCTACATCGGTGAATGGAGAGGTATGAGTGGAGGTAAACTAACCATCCATGGAAATGCTGGTAAACAGCTCGCCGATGCCATGTCAGGTGGTGAAATCCATGTCATGGGAAACTGTGACATACTGGCCGGTATCCACATGACCAAAGGCTTCATACAGATAGATGGTGATGTTACCAGATGGCCTGGTGGTCAGATGAAAAACGGTGCCATTGTAATCAACGGAAGACTGGAGCGATTACTGGAAGGTTTCGAACTGGATGCAATCGTCACAGATCCAGAAGTTGAAGGCAGACAGTTTACCGGCAAATACATCAAATACACTGGTGATATCGGAGTAAACGGAAAAGGAACTTTACTACTTAACGCAGAGAAAAACAGACACCATCTCTAAGTTAGGAAACTTCCTTTACCCCTTTTTTATTTTTATTTCCAAATTCAATATTTTTTTAACTAATTTTTAAATAGATTAAGTTTTTATTTTATCAAACTAATATTATAATGAAATTGTTAATGCAAAGTAATTTCTATAAAATAGCAAAAGAAATTTTTATATAAATGATTCGAAGTGCGATGATAACATGGAAGAAGAAATTAGTCTAAATAGTGACGATGTATTGGATTATATCAAAAATAACGTAAACACCTATGATACCATAGAAATATCCTTCAACCGAATTTATCTCCCTGGCGAAGTACTGGGAATTGAAATAGACGGGGAAGAGAAGGTGGAAAGTTTAAGATTGATGATGCAACTCAACGGCGATTTAGTAAACGACACCATCCAGGTTGATTTAGTGAGAATAAAGGATGATATCCTGGAAATTAGACATACTCAGGATGAAAAATCTACCATAATAAACGTAGAAGCATAGTAATAAATTTTCTATAAAACCATTAAATTAATTATATTTGGATAGATGAATTATAGTAGGGGATTTTATCATGGAGAAAAAAATAACCATGGACTGTGACGAGGCAGTCGAATACATAAGAAACAATGTAAAAAGATTTGACACTCTAGAATTATCATACCACCGGGTCTTCACCCCGGGTGAAGTTGTAAACGTGGAAGAATACGACTGTGAAGAGGGTAAAAGCTGCAGATTACAGGTTCAAGTGGAAAGTGAACTGGGAAATACTGTTGAACTCGATATGGAAGAAATAAAAGACGACTTAGTTGAGATAAAACACATTCCCAACGATACAGAAGATCCCACCATCATCACCATCGAGGCATGCGACTCAGATGTGGAATAAAAAAGTAATTAATTGATTAAATCATTATTTTATTAAAAATACTCCAATCAATATTTTATCAAATATTCCAATCAATAATTTTTTTATCAAATATATATACTCAATTTTTTTGGGCTATGGTAGTTTCATATTTTAACCATGGCCAGTGCAGCGGCTTTAAAGCCTATATATATATCTTTACCCAGATGTAAATCCAATTGTTCCCTGGCGTATTCTGTTATGTCCACGAAGAGGGTAATATCTTCAACAGCTACATTTAACCGGACCAGATGATTTTTAAGTTCCATGCCGATGATTTTACCCGGAAAGATATTTCTCACACTTGATTCCTGGGGCTTTAACATCACGAAGATATCTTCAGGACTTATCAACACCAGAGCCCGATCACCGACTTTGAAATTCCCACGCAGTGGGAGTATAACTTTTTTCTCACCAAGGTATATTATGGCGATCTTGTTTTCATAATCTATCTCCTTGATGTAACCTTCAATTTCGTTAACATCAGCGTGCATTTTCAGTATACTTTCCACTTTTCTGTACTCTTTAAGGATAGCTTTACCTTGGCTGGTGAGTTTGCTTTCACCACCCCCACCTTTCCCCCCTCTCTGGGTAGATACAATGCTTTTGTTAAGTTCCCTTTCCAGATCTTCAATGTACTTTAAAGCACTGCGATAGGGAATATCTGCCTTTTTAGATGCATTGGTTATAGAACCACATTCATCTATAAACTTTAAGAGAGTGAACTTCTTCTTGTCAATCAATAATATACTATCATCAAATTTCAAACGATATTGTGGCCCATCTTTTGATCTGTTCATGAAAATCCCTCTATCATATTTAAATAATGACGGAAATTAGATTTAATAAGTAATTGTCTATAGTATATATTTTCCCAGGTTAGGATAAAGTTTTGGAAGAAAATTAGTCGCACTCTAAAATTACGTGGATTAAGATCAGTCTTTATCTATTAATTTAACGTTAACAGATTTAAAACTTAAATAAATTTCGTTGCCTTTTTTTATTCCCAGTATATCCAGTGAACTGGGTGTTATTATTCCTTTAAAGCTAGTACCGTGTACATATACTTCTACCCAGACAGTGGGGCCTATAAGTACAACCCCAGTGACTATGCCCTTTAACTGATTTCTAATGGATGATACGAAGGGTTGATTGGAAAATATTATGTTTTCGGGTCTTATAACCACTATTACTTCTTTAAAATCAGTATTATATGCATCTGAGCTGTGTAAAACCAAATTTTTATCAATTTCTACATCGGTGATGCCCTTACCACTACCAACCACCTCTCCCTGGAATATGTTGCGCACACCCACGAAGTCAGCCACAAAATCATGACGGGGCTTGGAGAAAACATCGGCCACCTCACCCTGCTGTAGAATTTCCCCGTCTCTCATCACCGCCACCTGCTCAGCTAAACTCCACACATCATTGAAGTTATGGCTCACATGTATACACGTCGTTTGGTAATCGCTTACTGCCTTTTTAAGGAGGTCTGCCATATAGGTTTGAGTGTTTACATCCAGGGCACTGAACGGTTCATCCATCAACAGAAGATTTGGCTCCACGATCAGGGATCGGGCTATGGCTGTGCGCTGTTTTTCCCCACCACTCAGGGTTTCAGGGTTTCTATCAAGCAAATGACTAATTTTAAGGTGTTTGGCAATATCAATGACCATGGATTCTATAATTTCTTTATCTTCAATCCTCTTTTTCAGTCCATAAGCTATGTTTTCAAATACGCTCATATGGGGGAAAAGAACATAGTCCTGGTAAATGATGCTGATACCTCTTTTTTCCGGGGTAAGATGGGTGATATCTTTACCTTCCAGGAATATTCTACCTGATTGGGGACGGTAAAAACCAGCGATAGTTTCTAAAAGCACTGACTTTCCAGAACCGGTAGGCCCAATAATAACCATGTAATCTTCTTTCTCCAGGCCAATGTTAACATCCACCAGATGGAATAGGCCCAGGTCCACGCTTAAATTGTTAACTTCTAAAAACATGGATTCAAACTCCCTCCATATCCTTATAGGTATATTTTTCCAGGACGAAAATTGCTATAAATGATATTACAACCAGTATAATAGCGGCTGTTATGGCGTTGTCAATATTTCCCAGGGATAAATTATAGTAAATAGCTATAGACAGGGTTTCTGTTTTTAGATAAGTTCCCCCACCCACCAGTAAAACCGCTCCAAAGGTCCCGATGCACCGGGCAATGGTGACCACCAAAGAAGCGAATATTCCACCTCTCGCGAGTGGTAAAGTTATATTCTTCAGTGTTTCAAATTCTCCATAACCTAAACTTCTGGAGACGAACTCATACCGGGGATTAACATAGTTGAAGGTTGAATAAAGTATCCGTACTGAATAGGGAAAGGCCACAAAAAATTGAGCGACGATTACGCCTGCGGTGGTAAATACAATGTCAATTCCCAGGTTCTGCAGCACGTTCCACAGGAATTGGTTACCGAACATCATCAATATGGCTATACCAAGCACAATTTCTGGAAAGGCCATGGGAATATCTATGATGCTCTTTACCACACTTTTTAAGGGGAAATCGTATCTGGCCAGGGAATATGCGGTGGGGATGGCCACCAGCATCACACAGGACGCAGCGATGATGGAAGTGGAAAGAGTTAATCTCAGTGCGAATTGTATCTCATCAGAAAAAAGTGCATTTAAAAATCCTTCAAATGAGGGGATTAGAAAAATACTCCCAATAATAATGAACAGGATACATGTAAAAATAAAAGCTATGGATATGAAGGATAATTCCAGTTTACTTCTCATTTTTATCTACTTTTATAATTCATTTAATGACTTCAAACGGAAAACCATTCATATCCATTCTGTTCAATTGATTTATTTCACGGGTGGGAAGCCGTGTTTCTCCCAGATAGCCATACCTTCCGGAGAGGATATGAACTCCAGGAATTTCTGGGCGGTGTTTTCATTTTCACTGAAAACAGTTAAAGCCACACCGATGGTTCCAATCTCGTTTTGATCTTCTGGGATGGCTATGATGTCTATTTTACCTTCCTGAGCAGCTTTTTGAGCTGAATCGTTCATCACTATCGCTGCATCGACCTGTCCTGAGGTAAGGTAGGTCAGAAGTTGATTGACTGTAGGTGCATAGACGACTACGTTTGCTCTAACAGCCTCCAGATTTCCGGTTTTATTCAACAATTTCACTGCTTGTTTACCCACCGCTGTACCGTTAACATCCCCCAGACCAACTTTAAGTCCTGCTTGGCCCAGATCGGATATGTTGGTAATGTTTTTAGGATTCCCTTTCTGAACACCGATAACTGGTATGTGGTACACTAAAGGTGTAATGGTATCGTTGACCAGGTATCCCTTATTTTTCGCGTTGTCCATAAATGCAAGGTCTCCGGGTACCACCAGATCAGCGCTTTTCTGGGATTCTAATATGGAGAAAATTTCGGCACTGTTTCCATACTGTATGTTAACAGTGGTTCCTGGATATTTTTTCTCGAACTCTGCTTTTAAATCGTTCATAGTCGACATAGTACCGGCTCCAGCCACCACGGTGATGTTTCCTTCTGCAGTTCCGCCTGTCAACATACCACTGGCGTACAAACCGGCTACTATAATCACAATTGCTATAATTGCAATTATTACAATATTTCTGGTACTTATATTATCACACTCCAATAATTAGAAGTTTACAGATGTAAACTCTTTAAAAAAATTTTATCCAAATGAATATATATACATATCGCTATCAAGAAACCAGGAAGATAATGAGAAAACAATGATATTAAATAATTCTTTAGAATTTAAACTGTTTACCACGATTTAAATATCATACTAATAGAAAATTAAAGAATTAACAGTGATCAAAATGTATGCACGGCTGTTGCCTTAAAATAAGTCCAAACATCCTTTCCAATATTTAATTCCATTTCGATAAAAGATTGACGGGTTAAAAATACCATGATAGGTTCTCCAATATCAACTGTTAACTTTATTAAAGCACCATTATCGATTATTTCTGTAATTTTTCCTTTAAATACATTTCTAGCACTGGTTTCAACTTTTTTACTGGATAATATAATATCTTCCGGCCGTACCGTCATATGGACTGGACCTTTCTTTGGTTCGGTGGAATATATAAATACTTTACCAGTATCTATTATAGTCAGTCTCTCTCCGTCTTTTTTGGCAAAACCTTCAAATATATTTTCTACCCCTACAAAATCGGCCACAAACTTATCTGCTGGGTGTCTGAAGATTTCTGTGGAATTTCCCACCTGTGATATTCGCCCATCTTTCATGATGGCGATACGATCTGCCAGTGCCAGGGCTTCGTCGAAGTTATGGGTCACATGGACCATGGTTATATCAAACTTCTGGTGCAGTTCTTTCATCTGACGGATTAAATCATTCCTGGTCTTCCTGTCCAGGGCACTCAATGGTTCGTCCATAAGTAACACCTTGGGATTTATTATAAGGGCCCTGGCCAGGGCAGTCCGTTGCTGTTCACCCCCGCTTAGAGTCCTTGGCAGGCGGTGTGCCAGATGATCGATGTTAAGGAGCTTCATCATCTCATTTACCCTGATCTTTACTTCCTTTTTATCCACTTTTTTCATATTTAAGCCGAAGGAGATGTTTTCAAAGACGGTTTTATGGGGGAATAACATGTAGTTCTGGTAGACAAATCCCACACCCCTCTTTTCAAGTGGAGTGTCCGTTATATTTTTATTATCTACGTATATTTCCCCTGAATCAGTGGGCCACATCCCTGCAATTAATTCTAAAAGCAGAGTCTTACCAGATCCGCTGGGACCTAAGATAACGAAGTATTCACCGGTTTTAATCTGTAAATTAACCTGATCTATCTGAAATTCCTTCCAATTCCTGCTCAGGTTTTCAATCTTTATCATAAGTTTTCCACCTGCTGATGAGTAATCTGACTATTAAAAAAAGGACTAAACATACCGATATTAAGAGAACGGCTACTGGTATCGATTCTTGTAAACCGAAATCAACAAAACGCCGGTAAATAAGGACAGGAGCGGTAGTAGGATAGTAGGCTAGAATTACGATGGCACCAAATTCGCTTATAGCCCGGGCCCAGCACATTATGGACCCCACAACCACGTTCCGCACTGATAAAGGTAATGTTATTATAAAGAAGGTTTTAAGGGATCCGGAACCCAATGTACGGGCTACTTTCTCCATACGGGGGTCGACACTTTCAAATCCTTCCCTGGAAGAGTTCACCACAAAGGAAGCACTGGCAAAGAGCATGGCCATAATTATTCCGGGAATGGCGTCGCTGAAAGTAAGGCCTATATGTGATAGTGGTTGTCCAAAGATGCCACCGGGATTAAAGACTAATAAAAGGATTATACCAGTCACGGTATGGGGAATTACCAGGGGTACATCTATTACAGATTCGACGAAGCCCTTTCCCCAGAAATCATGCCTGGCCAGGATGTAAGCCAGTGGCACTCCACATAACAGGGCTATGATAGTCGCTCCCAGTGCGCAGTAGATACTGAGGAACAGGGCCCCCATCACTTCCTGGTTTTGAAGATTTTCAAAAATTATACCCGGATTGGCGGACGCCATCAGGTTAACGATGGGGATTAAGATGAAGAAAAACAGGAATGATCCCATTATGGCAAAGAAGATGGTGGTATGATCTAGTTTCCTCATGTTAATCTTTTAAAAATTAGTTCGACTTCATATAAAAATTAGTTCGACTTCATATTAGTTCGACC
>WOYJ01000111.1:0-7199 GCA_011620845.1 Methanobacteriaceae archaeon | reverse complement strand
TAAAAATTAGTTCGACTTCATATAAAAATTAGTTCGACTTCATATTAGTTCGACCATATAAAATAATTTTTCATGTTTACCTATAAGTACTACCCTGCTTTTTTAAAAAAATAAAAAAGGGGAGAGATGGTTTTTAAATCATGCTGGAGCTGTTATATATTGATTAAGCTGGCTGGGGATACCAGTTGAATCAGCAGTTGGAATTGCTGGTGCTATGGGATCTATGTAGTTGTTCTGGGATATGGTCTGACCTTCGTTGCTTAGAAGGAGTTCCATGAATTCAATGGCCAGGTCTTTCTCCGGTGCGTTGGTCAAAATGGTGATACCATAGACTATTGGTGTCAGGGTGATGGTCTTCGTTTTATTACCACTCTCATCACTGAACTGCACGAGTTTTATTTCTTTATAGGTTGATTCAAATGAAGTATTTGAAAGCTTTAATTCGTCGGGAAGTTCCAAATATTTGATATCTCCGCCTGCTTGCTGGGCGTCACTCTTGTACACGAACGCATAATCAACAGAACCTGACTGTAACAGGGTCAGTGTGTCCCTCACGTTTGGTCTGGACTGCACTTTATCTGATGGGTTCAAGTTGCTGGGGCTGCTTATCACGAAACCGGTACCATTTTCTTTTGATGTGATGGCCGTGTTGGATGTAATCAAGTCATCGAATATGGTGGTGTTGTTGTAGTAGCTGTTTGCAAGCTGTATCATCATCACTGCACGGTATCCTGCTGGTGCGGAGTTTGGATCGGTTATACCAAATTTAACATCGTCCTGTGCCAGTATCTGATACCAGTTGTCACTGTTGATTTGACTGGCGTTGGTGCTTTTATCTGTGTAAGCGATTACCATCTCATTTTTCGCGTATTTCAGGTTCCAGGTGGCGAAGTCAGGCATTAAACTTTTATCAATAAGGCCATAATCTGCTGATGCCATGATATTTGGTGTTTTGTTCAGCTGGGTTATCTGGCTAATGAGATCACCACTCCCACCATATTGTATCTGTACTTTCACATTGGGGTGTCGTTTTTCGAATTCTGCAGCAGTGGCGTTCATGGAATTGGAAAGACTGGAAGCTGCCATTATGGTCAAGGTATCATTTGCCGAAGAAGGAGCCACATATGTAATGTATCCATAAACTCCCACAGCAACAACAGCAATCACTATAATAAACATCGCTGCAATCGTTTTATTATTCATGTATTAAACCTCCGTTTTGGGTTTTTATACTTATCAATTCTCGATATGAAGATAAAAACGTTTCGATCGTTATATCTTAATATAATTTTATAATCCACTTGAAACTCAAAAAAAGCAGGATAAGTGATTACCATGAAATCCATCTTAATTTGTGGAAAAATAATTATACAAAGAAAATTGAACGTTAAGAAATGGTTATTTTAATCTAATTTTCCAGGAAATCTGAAAAAAAGGTACGAGCTGTCAGACCCAACTTATAATTAATAAACCTATAAAACTCCTTTCATCTTCATCTTCCTTATATAATCATCTACAGCCCTTCTTATTAAATTTCCAATGGGTAAATCACCTTTTTTGGTTGAAAGCTCCCTTAAATCCTGATACATTTCCTCAGGTATCTTTATGGTTATTTGTTTGTCCATTGTAATCATCTGCATTTGGTTTTTTTTATATTCTATAAAGGAACAACCGTTTTCCGATGCTCTTCAACATCCATTATTCTTACATCAATTTCATAAGCGTTCCTCATATTTTCTTCGGTTACCACATCTTCCGGGCTTCCCACAGCCATAAGAGTTCCTTTATTCATTATCACAACTTTATTTGATGAAATGAAGGCATGATCTGGGTAATGTGATGTCATTATCACAGACAAACCATTTTTTGATAATTTATTGATAATTCCAAGTGTTCTAATCTGGTTTCCAAAGTCCAGGTGAGATGTTGGTTCGTCCAGAAGCAAGACCTCTGGTTGTTGAGTGAGAACTCTAGCCATAATCACCAACTGTCTTTCCCCACCACTAATTTCATTGTAGAGTTTATCCTTTAAATGGGTAATTCCTAAATTTTCCATAGCTTTTTCCGCAATTTTATAGTCGTTCTCACCGGGAGATTCTGTTAAACCTAAATGTGGTACCCTACCCAGCAGGACGATATCAATAACACGAAATGCGAAGGTTGAGCTATGAGTTTGAGGTATATAGCCCATCTTTTTCGCTAATTCATCGTTATCCATCATTGTGATATTTTTGCCTTTGAAAAGAATATCCCCTTTATTTAGTTTAAGCAAACCATTGATACATTTAATTAAAGTTGATTTACCAGCACCATTTGGTCCCAATATGCATAAAATGTCTCCTTCGTCGATTGAAAAGCTTATATCCTCAAATATTTTCTTTTTTTTATTGTACGAAAATTCGACATTGTTTATTTCCAGCAACCTGCTCATGACCATCCCTCATATCCTTTGTGTAACAGATAAATAAAGAAAGGAGCTCCAACAATTGCAGTTAATATTCCCAGAGGAATTTCTACTGGGGCAGCAGTTCTACAAACACCATCTACCAGTAATAAAAAAACAGCTCCTAATGAAATACTGGCCGGTAACAGGATCTTATGATCAGGACCCACAAATATCCTGGCGATATGGGGTATTACCAGACCTACCCAGCCGATTATACCACTTACACTCACCGCTGAAGCTGTTAAAAGAGTACAACTCAAAATCACGATTATTCTCAGGTTATCTGTATTCACACCCAGAGATCGGGCTTCCTCGTCACCTATAGAAAGGGCGTTAATTCTCCACCTGACCAGTAATAGTATGGTGAAACCAAGAAATATGGGTATTAAAATCGTTATCACACTACTGGCATTTACAGTAGCCAGACTTCCCATTAACCAAAAGGTAATTTCAGGCAATTTACTGTAGGGATCCGCCACATACTTGATGCATGAAGTAAAAGCCGTAAACAATGCTGCAATTGCTATCCCACCTAACACCATCATCAACGTGGTGTTACCCCTGAAACTTCTACTTATGGAATAAGTGATGCTAACTGCAATTAAACCAGTTAAAAATGCCATGATCTGGATTATCAATGATCCTTGACTGAATAATATGGCTAAAGCCGCCCCAAAACCAGCCCCTGCTGAAACACCTAAGATATCAGGTGAAACTAGAGGATTTCTAAATATCCCCTGAAATGAAGCACCGGAAATGGATAATGCAGCACCGACTATCATGGCTGCGACTATTCGAGGTAGTCTAATATCCCATACTACAGTGTAAATTGAACTGGGTAAGTTCGTATCAAAGTGAAATACTGCAGAACTCAGGGCCAGTATAACATCCAGGGGTGAAATGGGATATCTGCCTATTAAAAATGATAATAAAAATAATATAACAGGTAAAATGATGAGCATTGAGATTACTGATATATTCTTGATCTTACTTCTTTGCATACGACTTTTAACCTCCCATCTGGTAGAAAAATTCTGAATATATAAATAAAAAAATATAGAAAAAATAGAAAACGTATTTCTAACCCTTAAAATATCCTAATCAAGTGTTTGATTACCCATTATATATTTAACATCCTCATCAGTTAGATTAACATGATAGAATGCAGAGTAGAACTCTTTTGTAAGTTGGGTCATGTTCAGGTTCTTGAATTTATCTGGATATAATACCTTTGCCGTCCATGGAATACCAATTATAACATTTGCACCTGGCGGTCGATCGAACCAACCTAAAGGAGTGGTCGGTGCCAGATAGACTTTCTTATCTTTAACAGCCTTCACATCCTGCCATGAGGAGTTGGTATACACTTTGCTGTAGAACTGTGGGTTATTGGTAATTATTATATCCGGATTCCATTGAAGGACCTGTTCCATGTTAACCTCAGACATTCCATTACCACCTTTAAGAGGTACCTGGGCAACGTTAATTCCTCCACAGATGTCTATTAGTTGGGAGTGAGGTGAACCGCTAGGATCTGTTTGCAGACCGGCTGCTCCTTCTGCATAGTATACTCTTACCTTTTGATCTTGGGGGATGGTGGAAACAGTGGTATTTACTGGTGTAAGTACATTTTCATAGAAATCTACTAGTTCGTTTGCTTTTTCAGTTTCTCCTAATAGTTTTCCTGTAAACTGAATTGCTCCTGTGTAATTTGTAGCATTTAAGGAATTTTCTATTTCAACAACGGGTATGCTTCCCATCATCTGCTGCAAATTATCTATGTCAACAGAACTGTTACCCAAATTAGCCCTATCATATAATATAACACTAGGATTTTGGGAAATGAAATTTTCAGGGTTACCCTGGAATGTGCTGTACCATCCACCTATAACTGGCAGTTCCTGGTACTTTGAAGGGATGTATTTCTTTTGTTCATTGGTTAAGTTGGAGTTCCAGCCGCCCAGTTTATCCGGGGCAATCATATAAATGGTATTGGTACTGGGTGGGGAGGTAGAGAGTACTTTAGTTATTTCTGCCGGGACATAAACGGTTCTATCTGCCATATCAGTTATTTTAACTGTTCCGTTACTGGATCCAGGATTATAAGTATAAGTAGCGTACCCTCCTACAATGGCTATAATAGCTATAACGACTATGATCAACCCTACTTTAAGTCTATTCATTTAAATTCACCTTCTAATTATTATTATCTTTTTTTCACCACAATTAATCAGTTAAATTCATTGGTGGGTGATCAAATGTGTTTACTCTTTTTGAGATAATTATTCTCAAACATTTTTAGTTTTCACCAGGTTTTCGTATTTTTCTAGCTTTTAAATTCTAAATTTTATTCTAATCAATTATTGGGGGTTAAATTCGTCTTCAAATTTTTTATTTCCACCTCCCTTTCTAATATAAAAAATCGATGAAATTTTTTACTTCACCGATTTAAGGATTGTGGACATGTGTATATAAACATGTCGAAAATGAATTGGTAAAATTAGAGTCAATATCAAAATAATAGAAAAAATTCAATAATTTAATCAATCTAGCTAATCTTTTTCAATTAAAATCCATAAACCCGAATCATCCTTTTTAATGGTATAATTTTTTATTGCACTCTTTATAATTGTGGATTCTAATTTTTCAACGTTAATTTTAGGGGGAAAATTTTTCGGGAAGTATTCATCATCTTCAAGTTTTTTTATTATTTCATTTTTCAAATGAAGACTCCCAAAGCCACCCCCAACATAAGCTGTTCCTTCTGGCTTTAAAATTCGATATATTTCCTTAAAAGCCGTACTTAAATCTTTCCAGAAGGGTATAGATCCCCTGCTAACAACAAGATCTGCAAAATTATTTCGAAAGGGAATTTTGTGTACATCGGCCTGGACAACATCTATAACTTCACTCAATCCTTCCTGAAAAATATTTTTTTCCGCCAGTTTGCACATTTCTTTTTCAATATCCAGGGAGTAAATCTTTAAATCAGTTATTTTAGCTAAAGCTATGGAGAGTGCTGCTGGGCCTGTCCCGAGATCGATGCAAATCCCCTTTTTAATCCCTGTTGCCCTGACAATTTGTCTGGCGATAAGGGGATAAATGGGGACAAAGGCATTTTTGGATAATTCATCCATTCTTTTAGGGTCTGTTTTCATAGTTAAAACTTCCAGTATCCTATTACAACAAACTGGTGTTTATCATTTCACCCCTGGACTGATATTTTCTAAGTAAAACTCAGAAACACGTTTTTTAGTCAATTGGTTGTAGAACAACCTTTGCAGATATCTTCATCATCTATCCGGATAAAGGATTCGCCACAAATCTTGCAGATGGCCGCATCTTTCTTGGCCTTTACCGGTACCTGAACATCCACGAATTTCCAGGTGTAAACATCTTCACCAGCTTTTAGGAGTTCTGATATGGCTTCTTCATGTGGTACCTTCCTTTCGTTCATATACCATGCATGGAAAACAGGATATTTAACTGTTTTCTCCGGGTCAAGAAATATCCTGACACCTTTTACGACTTTTTGACCTGGTTTAGCTGCCTTGTTGATGGTCATAGCCATCTTACCATAATCCAGGATCTTCAGCCCCTTGTTTCCAATGGTGGAGCTACATAAGATCTGGAAAGGATCAGGCAAGCAGTTGAATGTTTCACAGGTTACATAAACCCTATCCCCTTCATTTATATCCAGTAATCTCCGGGTTATCTGCAGCATTTGAAGACCGATAAACGCCCCAGTGCTTAAATATCCATGGAAAGGAACTATCTTCTTAATCATGGACAACATTTCAGGGTCATCAATCTTTGCAATTATCTCATCCATCTAAATCACCCAACTAAATTATTTTAATTGCTTTTAATTAATTTTCTCCCACCAGATAAGAATCCATTTAGAGCTAGTTCTGGAATAAGAGAGGCTGCCATCAGGGTCTTTAGTCAATACTCCGGAGAGATGTTCTTTTACCAGGTTTTTTTCATCTTCATTCAGCTCCCCCACCCTCCACTCGATTCTGTCCAGGGCTTCTTCCATATTGGAATAGAAATTACGAGTATTTGATTTAAGAGGTTCTACATTTGCCTGTACCCCCATCTCCTGGAGGATATTTAATGCGATGGTGTAGTCGGGATGTTCGTGGTTTTCTCTCCCCAGTAGTTTGGAGATTTTATCTTCAAATTCATGGTTGCCAGTTCCCCAAAGTGTCATGTAAACATATTTTTGGGCCACCTCATTTATCTTCTCCAGTTCTGGCTGTATATCAGCGATTCCATTAAGGGATCTGGATGCAACCACAACATCGTGGGTGCCAATTTCATCTGCTTCCACATCTTCCAGGCCTCTATTGATGATGTTGATGTTGGATAAACTTTCCTTCGCTGCTTTTTCCCTTAGTATATCCAACATCCCAGTGGAAATATCAAGGGCAGTAACCGACTCCGCCTTTTTTGCCAGGGGAATGGTAATCGTACCGTTTCCACAGCCGATATCCAGAACAGTGTCCCTTTCTTCTATTTTTATTTTACTAACCAGTTCCTGGGGATAATCGTCTTTTTCCATCCACTGGTTGAACTTCGGCGCAATCTTATTCCATTTTTTTGAAGTGTCCTTTTTAGGGAGTTTTTCAACTGTTTCTTTCCATATAATGTTCCAATTAGGTTTAGTGGATTTATCTTGAATTTCATTAGATTGATTTATAGGCTCACCTCCAAATGAGCTCCAAGTTTGGTATATTCCAATGTGAATATA
>WOYJ01000052.1 GCA_011620845.1 Methanobacteriaceae archaeon | reverse complement strand
CTAATTTCACCCTTTAGTTAAAATAAAAAAAAGACGTAAAAAAGGTAAAATAATGTGAAGTACATTATAAATGTACAACACTAATTTTTACTTCTCTTCAAGTTCCACATCGCCAGAACCAGGAATATTATGGCGAATAATATCAGAGCCAGTATATCCGGCCAGATCTTATCAAGCCCCCCCATCTTTTAAGCATCACCGCCCGACAGGCGTTGGCTGCATATGTGGGAGGTACCAAATAGGAGAATGGCCTTATCCATTCTGGTATGGCCTGTATTGGCCAGAAGATACCTGAAAGCAGGAATGCAGGTAATATCACCAGGGGAAATAATTGTATGGCCTGTTCGGCTCTTTTTGCAAGGCTGAAAAGCAGTATGCCCAGGGCCTGACAGGATATGGCCAGGATGGCCGCTGCCAGAAATGCTAAGAGTACATTGCCCACCACCATGATGTTGAAGACCAGTATGGCTATGGTTAAGAGGAGTGCGACCTGTAAGACACCGAAGGTACCAAATGTTATGGCGTATCCCATCACCAGTTCTCCTTCAGTTACTGGGCTGGATAATACCCATTCTAAAGTCCCGCTGGACCTCTCATTTACGAAGGTGATGAGGGTTAAGATGGTGGTTAAGAGATAAACAACGAAGGCCAGTATCCCGGGCACGAAGAAGTGATGAATTCGGTGTCCTCACCGTAGATTGGATCGGAGTTAAGTTGAATGGCAGGAGTGACTTCGTTTTCTGTTAAGGTATCTGAAAGTGCTGTGCTCACCGTGGTGGTAATGGCTGTTTTTATGTTGACTATGCTGTCATCACCTTCTATCTGTATCTCTGCACTGTTGGGGTAACTTTGATCTTGAGACTTCAAGACGGCATTCTCACTGAAATCTTCCGGGAATATTATAACCGCCGATGCCTGGCCACTTTCAACTTCTGCCCGTGCATCATCGATACTGGTCATATTATGAATATTTAATGTGGTGGTGTTCAGGTTATTGACTATTTCATCGGCTAAATATATTGTATCCCCCATGGGAGGGGTGAATCCCTGATCCTGGTTGATTATGATTACATTAACATTTTCCACATCTCCACTGAACGCTACTCCAAAAACACACATGGCCAGGAGGGGTGCTAAAAATAACAAAACCAGACTACGCTTATCATTAACCACTCCCCGGAAGACTCAGCGGCTTACGGCCATTATCCTGTAAAATTTCATCTAAACTGCCTCCATCCGTATAGTATCCTCGTTCCTGGCGAATTCCAGGAAGGCATCTTCCAATGAGTCTTTTCCACTTTCTTCCAGGAGTTTTAGAGGTTTATCTTCAGCGATGAGTCTCAGGTACCCGCACCAATCTGGATTTTACATGGCCAGGAAAAAATAGTGAACAAGGAAATGGAAATAATATCCCGGGCAGAGGAATCCATCTTCATCTTAAGCGGGTTGATGTTCCCAGGGGAACCGGAACGTATCAAGGAGACCTTACAAAAGCCCATCAAGAAAAAATGTGGATGTAAAAATACTAACCGTTCCTAAATCCTCAGTCGACCATGTGGAAATGCATGCCCAAGGAGGTTTTAGAGGAGCTTCCCATCGATTGAAATTCTTCCATGTGCCATTCATTAAACTGGTGGTTATGGACCGGAAGGAAATGTTGATAGTCTTCTGTAAGCTTTTGATGATACTGTGTTACCTGAAACGGTCATCGCTATCTGGAACCAGTACGAGGAGTTCGTTGACACCATAACTGGAATTTATGATTTCATCTGGAACACTGAATTCTTCAATTTGGGCATAACAAAAATTCAATGAATTAAATAAATCTAAATTCGAGGATAAAGATATTTAAAACAAGAGCACTATAAGAAAAACTCTATAATTTCAATAAAAAAACTGAATTATAATTTCACATGATAAGGAGTTCAAAAATCCATGAAAGCATTATTCATCGTCACAGGCAGGGGTATAGGGGGAGACGCCGTCACCGCCCTCAATATCGCCCGTGCCCTATCAAAATACGGTGTGGAATGTGAATTTGCCCTGGACCACTCTGCACCCGGTCTTTTATTTAAAAAACACGGCCTGGACTGGCATAAGATCAGTGTACCCCAGGCAGGTGGCCATGCCGCCACCAAATTTACCCTGGCCAAAGCGGCCGTCAAAACATCTAAAGCAACCTGGGAAGCGGCCAAGTTATGCAGGGAAATAGACCCCCAGGTAGTGGTGGGGGTAATTGGTGGCGGAGCTGTAGTCGGGTGTCTGGCTGGTAAACTGACGGGCATCCCTGTGGTGGGGATTTTAATCACCCCCTCGGATGCTAAGGTGTGCACCAGGATAGCCACCACCATCGCTCTTCCTGAATCCAACCTCTTCCAGATGGACCTGGAAGATCAAAATATCTACAAAGCCTATTCTCCTGTTAATCCTGATATAACCCGGGGTGACCGGGAAAAAGCTCTGGAGATGATGCCTCCAGAATTCGATGAAAGCCGTCCCACCATTCTTTTTTCATCCGGCTCTTCACTCTTCAAGAAGATGGCGGAGGGTGCTGCTGAACTCAGTAAAAGTGGGTTAGACGCCAATATCTTGGTAGTGGGAGCCCCCTTGGAGGAGGAGTATCTGGAAATACTTGAAGGAGATAATATCATCAATTTGGGCTATATAAGCTGGATACAGAACCTCTATAAACTGGTTGACCTTGCTGTGGTTACTGATGATGGTATGATGATCCAGGAAGCGATAGCTTTAAAGATACCGGTGATAGCCCTTTTGGGTGTTAAATGGGGCCGGTACCATGATTTAGCCAGTGTTTTTAAAGGTGCTGTGCTTGAAAGTGAAGTGGAAAATATCCGGGAGGTTACAGATGATGCACTCAAAAATTTAGGTGAAATGAAAGGTCACGCTCAAAAATACAGTGCAGATGTGTTGGGCGCAGCTGACCGGATAGCCCGGATAATTAAGGGGCAGAT
This sequence comes from Methanobacteriaceae archaeon, assembly GCA_011620845.1. Taxonomy (GTDB): domain Archaea; phylum Methanobacteriota; class Methanobacteria; order Methanobacteriales; family Methanobacteriaceae; genus Methanobacterium_A. The sequence goes on along the minus strand of WOYJ01000052.1, from coordinate 1,973 downwards.
TAAATAGATAATCAATTGAAACTATTGCTTTTTTATCAATAAAACAGCTGATCTTCCGTTGATTTTCACCCAATGTTTACCCAAACTTAGCAAAAAACCGTAGCAGCTTATAAACAGGATCCGTGGAGGGGTGGGTTTCCAGGAAATCGTCGAAGTCGTGGAATTTGTATTCGTCCCTCATCATCCGGGCGAGATAGGCCATACTGGTACGGGCTGTGGGTGATATATGGGAGATATCTTTTATGGAACCGGATTCTGTATCAACTTTGACTTTGGTAAATCCGGTGTTGCGTTCCAGTACTCTCCAGAAGGATCCGGGACCTGCAAATCCTGGTATTGAGGCTTTGAGGTTAGCAGTCTCATCTATATTTTCTGAATCATCTCCTCTGGTGATGAATGCCACATCATAGTAGAGTGAGACGGAGTTGGGGATTAACCTGTAATCGACTTCGGCTGAAACATCACAGGCATTCCTGGCGGCCACTACACCTTCCATCCTGGCCACGGGGGTGGTTCCAACTCCACCCACCACGTCTCCGGCGGCGTATATGTTTTCCTGGTTGGTCTCCATCTTCTGGTTCACCACAATTTCCCTGTGCCCCCCCAGGTCAACTACTCCCTCTACTATTTGAGAATTGGGGATCATACCGGTTGCCAGAAGTACTTCACCCTCCAGAAAATTTTCATCAACATAAAGGCCGTTACTGGTTATCTCACTGGCTTGTGTATCATCCATTATTTCTACTTTATCTAAAAGTTTACTGGCCACGTAATCCCTAACATCATCATCCACCATCTCTAAAAAGGGATCTCTACACAGCATCTTAACTTCTGAACCCATCAAGGAGAATATACCTGCAAATTCAGCTGCTATCACACTGCTTCCAATGATTAAGAGTTTTTCCGGGATTTTTTTAAAATTTAAAACGTCACTGTAAGTTGAAGCATTATCCACTCCCTTGATGGGAGGGATGAAAGCACTTGAACCGGTGGCCACTATCAACCGGTCGTACTCTATTTGTTCCTGGTTCACAGTTACACTTTGACCTTCCTCTGCCACCGTAGCGGTGCCCATTATTACATCTACCCCTACTTCACTTGTTTCAGCTTCATGGACTGCCCTTATCTTCTCCAGGACAGTCCTCATTCCCTGAGCTATATTTTCATAATCCAGATCAGGAATCTGGTTGATTATCCCCATTTCCTTAAATCTCCGGGAGTCATCTATAAACTTGGCCACATCATTCAAGCCGGAGACAACCATACATCCCTCATTTAAACATTTACCCCCTAAATATTCCTTTTCAATTAGGGTTACCTCTTCTCCTATCTGTGCTGCTTCTATCGCTGCTGTTTTACCGGCAGGACCTCCGCCAATTACTATTATTTTCATTTAATTCCCTCCAACCATATTTTTATATGGTAGAAGTTCGTATTAAAATTATTAACAAACATTCAACCTAATTTCTAAAAAAAAAAATATTATTGAATAAATTTCTCAATTTTCATGAGGAGATGAAAACATGTGTATTGCAGCACCAGCCAGAATACTGGAAATTAACGATAATATGGCCACAGTGGATTTCGGAGGAGTCAGACAGCAGGTTAAACTGGACCTGGTAACCGATGTTGAAATGACAGGTACGTACTGGTTCATTCTGGTTACGCCATTGAGGTACTTACCGCTGAAGAGGCTAAAGAGTCCTTGGAAGCCTGGGATGAGCTTTTAAAGGTCCTGGACGAGGAAGAATAATCTAGATTTTTTTTATTTCAATTTTAAATATTTAATATTTTAATTTCCTTATTTTTTGATTAACCAGTTCCATTATTTTTGATTAACCACTCAATTTTTTGTTTCAGTTCCTCATGTCTATTTATAAAAGAATCAGGATAATATAATCAACATCTTATCTAACAGTTTAGGGTCTTAGATTTTTTTATGTTTCTGAGAGTTTTTGTAGGGCTGTTTTTGA
>WOYJ01000012.1 GCA_011620845.1 Methanobacteriaceae archaeon | reverse complement strand
CCATTGGATCAAAAAGATAATGTAACCCTTGTTCTGGTAACTCATGAAGATTATGTTGCAAAGAGTGCTGATCGGGTGATAAACAGGAGGGATGGGAAAATAGTTACTTAAAAAGGTAAATATTAACTTAAAAATTTCTTTTTTCCTACATTTCCATTAAATATTCCTTTTACCCTCTTTTTTTTTAGTCCACAATTCTAATGTACTTTTAGACCATAATTATATTAGGATTGACTAGTTATCAAATAATTAAAGAGAAATCTAAATTTTAAAGACATAGAGCAAATGGTGCAGATTCATGGCGGTTATAGACATCATCGTAGGTGTTAAAAATGAAGAGGAATACATCGAAAGATGCATCAGATCGCTCTTGAAACAGACTATTCAGGATATCAACATTCTGGCCGTTGACGGGCTCTCCGATGATAAAACCAGAGAAATAGTGCAGAGATTAATGGATGAAGATGGAAGGATCCAGTTATTCGAAAATGAAAAGGAAACCATAAGCACCGGGCGAAATATAGGCTTAAACGCATCCACAGCAGATTACATCGCATACCTGGATGGCCATGCCTTCGTGGATGAGGACTGGTTAGAAATCCTTTATACCTCCTTCAAAGAATTGGAAGGAAAATACCGTCTGGGTGGGATTGGTTCCACCTACGCTAGTCCCGAAGACGATACGCCATTTGGAAAAACCGTGGCTTACTGTGTGCAAACCAGTTTTGGAGGACTCGGAACTTCATTTACCGAAGAAAAAGAAATACACCCTGTTGAAACCGTGGCTTTCGCTCTGTACAAGAGGTCCATCCTGGTGAATGAAGGAATCAATTACGATGAAAAGATGACCCACTGTGAAGACACCGACTTCAACCACCAGCTAAGAAACAAAGGCTATGTACTGTTAAAACATCCTGAAGCCCTGGTATACCAGTACCGGCGGAAGAACATCGGAAAATTCTTCATGCAGATGTTTAAGTACGGGGAAGGCAGGTACAAACTGGCCAGTAAATACCGAGAAACCCTGAAATATTACCATTTAATTCCTGTTTTAGCAATTCTATACTTCTTTTTCCCACTTATAAGTCTAATATTATTCCTGATTGGTCAGATCAACCTCTTTTACCTGGTTTTGGTCTGGTCGCCGGTTATCCTCTACATAATAATTGATGTATTATACACTCTTAACATCATGACCCGACAAGGCAGTTTAAAACATGCTTCTGCCCTGATGATCTTTCCAGCCATTCATATAGGATATGGAATTGGATTTTTAAAAGGGTTAATAACAAAGTAAACACGGTTAAAACGATGAAAATCTTAATTTTGGTAGATTCATTAAAGATAGGCAGCGGATCAGATAAAGTAGCCGCTATACTAGGCAGTGAACTCCATAATGCCGGCTATGATGTTTCATTTTTAACATTGTCAGATGAAGATCCAAAATATGAGTTTAAAGGTGATTATTACACCCTGGATGAGAAGGATATCTATGGCAATAACATTAAACGATTTTTCAGACTTTTAAAGTACTCTCCCATGGTGAAAAAGCTTTGTGAAGAACTGGAAATAGACACCGTAATCTCCGCAGGTGACCCGGCAAATTTCCACGCCCTTTTCAGTCGCCGATTCTTTGGAAATAGGATTAAACTAATTATAACTCAGCATATGAATCCGGAAATATTTCTGGGAAACAAAATAAAAACAAATTTAATTAAATTCTTTTATCCACGTGCAGATAAAACTGTATGTGTGTCCAGAGAAATAGAAAGGATTCTAAATGAAAAATACGGAGTATTAAACACCCAAACTATCTATAATATGATGAACATCCAGAAAAATATTATATTATCCCAAGAAGAACTGCCTGAAGAATATAATGAATTATTCTCAGATGAAGAAAGCTTCAACTTCATCAACCTAGGCAGGTTAAACCATCAGAAAGGGCAGTGGTTTTTGATAAGGAGCTTCCGGAGAGTGGTGGATAAATATGAAAATGCCAGACTGTACATTCTGGGTGAAGGGGATTTACGGGATAAGCTTGAAAACTTGATCCATGAACTTAACTTAGACGGAAATGTTTTTATTTTAGGTAGCCAGGAAAATGTGTTCCCCTTCCTTGGGAAATGCAACTGTTTCGTCCTGAGTTCCCTATGGGAAGGATTGCCCATGTCCTTAATCGAAGCATTATCATTAGATCTTCTTGTAATCTCAACCGATTGTAAAACCGGTCCCCGGGAAATTTTATGCCCAGAGCTGGACTTAAATGAAGAACTCGATTACCCTTACCTGGGAAAATACGCCATATTAAGTCATCCCTTACCCAATGAACTCCTCCTGAAAGGTACAGATGAAGTTCCTTTAAAGAGACCAGAAGAAGAACTGGCCGATTCAATGATCAAAATAATGGAAGATAAAAAATTAAGAAAAAAATACTCTAAAGGTCAGATAATCGCTTTTAACTTTGATAAAGAAAAGATATTGACACAGTGGAGTAAACTTCTAAAAAAAACCTCTGGATAGATTTATGAAAATGAAAATATTGATTCTAGTAGAGTCACTGAAAGTTGGTGGGGGATCTGAAAGGTTCGCAGCTACTTTAGGCTCTAAACTGTATGAAGAGGGTTATGATATTTCCTATTTAACCTTAATGGAGGAAAACCCTAAGTATCAATTTAAAGGTGACTACTACACCCTGAACGAGGGTTATATTTATAGTAACATCTTCAAACGAACTCTGGATCTCTTCATATATGCTCCTAAAATAACCAAGCTATGTAAGGAACTGAGTATCGAAACTATCATTTCGGTGTCGGAGGTGGCCAATTTCCATGCAGTGTTAAGCCGCTGGCTCTACGGAAATAAGGTCCAAATCATCACCTCCCAACATATCAATCCTGAGATATTTTTGGAAAGCAAATTAAAATCATCTTTGATCAAGTTCTTTTACCCACGGGCAGATAAAACTGTATGTGTGTCCAGAGAAATAGAAAGGATTCTCAACGAAAAATATGGCGTTCAAAATACCCTTACAATTTATAATATGATGGATATAGAAGAAAACCTTAAACTAGCCCGTGAAAAGCTGCCAGATAAATATCAAGAATTATTTATTGGAAATAAAGAAGAATCCTTCAACTTCATCAACATGGGCAGACTCACCAGACAGAAGGGACAGTGGTATTTAATCAGGAGCTTTCGACGCGTTGTGGATCAACACCCTCATGTTAAGCTGTTCATTCTGGGAGAGGGCATCTTAAGAAAGGAATTGGAAGACCTGATCAACAAACTCGAGTTAAATGAAAACATTTATTTATTAGGAGAACAGGAAAACATATTCCCATTCCTCCAAAAGAGTGACTGCTTCGTCTTGAGCTCATTATGGGAAGGATTACCCCTGGTTTTAATCGAAGCATTGTCCTTAGATCTTCCTGTAATCTCAAGTGACTGTAAGACCGGTCCTCGGGAGATATTATGTTCCAAAGCTGATTTAGATGAAGAACGGGTTTACCCTTACTACTGCAAATACGGCATCCTAAACCAACCATTTGAGGATGAACTCGTCATTAAAACATTGAAAGAAGAACCTTTAAATAAAGTTGAAATCATGCTGTCAGATTTGATGATTAAAATCATCAAAGATGAAGCTTTAAGGAGTAAATATTCAAATGGCCGAATAGTGTCCTATAATTTTGATGGAGAGAGAATTATCATATCTTGGGAGGAACTTTTAAAATAATCTATGATATTAATACCTTGATTAGCTTATATTTCCTTATAAATTTAAGGTTTTCAATAAAAAAGGTTTATTACAATGATCGAAGCTAAAAAAATTGCTAAAAATACCATATTAATCTTTATATCTCAAATATTGTATTATATACTGACATTTTTCACTGTTATCTACACTGCACGATATTTGGGAGCTGAAGGCTTTGGTATTTTATCCCTTGCTCTTTCTATAACCGGGATTTTTGCCATGTTTATCGACATGGGGCTCAGCACATTTATGGTGCGTGAAATTTCTCGGGATAAATCAAAAGCTGATAAATACATTCCCAATGTGGCTTTGATGAGGCTTATTTTGTCCTTGTTGACCATTCTATTGGTTATTCTGATTGTAAATTCAGTAAACTACGCTGAAACAGTTAAAATTGTTATCTATATTTTGACCATTTCTGTAATAATAACTGGGATTTCAGGAATTTTCACAAATGTTTTTCAGGCCAATCAAAAAATGGAATATTTATCAGCAAATACACTAATTGTCAGCGCTTCAATGTTATTGGGAACCTTAATCGGTGTATACTACCAATTTGAAATTCTCTATTTTGCATTTCTTTACGTTATTTCCAATGGTTTAGCATTCATTTTTATAACCTTGACTTACATGTGGAAATTCAATCTTCCAAAGATTAAAATAGATTGGAGTATCTGGAAGCCCACGTTAAAAGAAGCATGGCCCTTTGGAGTGGCGGCGATGAGCAGTTTGCTATACACATATATTGACTCAATTTTACTGTCAATTTTTCAAAGTACCATGGTTGTAGGTTGGTACAGTGCTGCATACCGGTTGATGCTGGTACTTTTATTTATTCCCAATGCATTTAATACAGTTATTTTTCCTGTGATGTCTCCTTTATTTAAATCAGCCACTGAATCTCTTAAAGCGATAAATGAGAGATATTTTAAATATATGATGATTGTTGGCATTCCACTGGGCTTTGGAACTACTTTTCTAGCTGAGAAGATTGTCCTAGTAGTCTACGGAACTGGTTTTACAAATTCTATAATCAGTCTACAAATTTTAATTTGGACCATGGTTTTCACTTTTATCGGTGCATCGTTTGTACAAGTATTACAATCAATAAATAAACAGTTAATAATAACTAAAATAGCCGTAATATGCGTAATAATTAACGTTATTCTAAATTTAATCTTAATACCAAGTTATAGTTATATTGGGGCCAGTGTTGCCACAGTTTTAACAGAAATTATGCTGGTAGGATACACC
>WOYJ01000138.1 GCA_011620845.1 Methanobacteriaceae archaeon | reverse complement strand
ATAATATATAATTCTTCCAGACTATTTTATACCCTACTGGATAATTAAAAATTTATCCTAAAAGGATCACTATCTTAAAAAAAGGAACACTATAAGATCAAGGGGATCTAAGGAAAACATCACGCAGGTGATTAAATGGCCGATAAAGACGAACACGTAATCGAAGCACTGGGAAAAACCAGGGTGGTAATAAAAAATGGGAAAGTAGTGGAAGTAGGCAAGCCAAAAATAGAATACTGTCCCATATTTGACAAATACAGGGGAATTAAAAAGCTCACACCAGAACATGTCAAGGGGAACATCGAATTTAGAATAAAAGACTTCGGGATGTGCACCGGCGACAGGACCCTGCGGATGAAGGATTTCCTCAGCTTCGGAGTCTCAGAGACATTAAACACCCTGACCGAGGAAGGACTGATCGATGCCGCGGTCACGGTCTGTGAAGGATGTGGAACGGTGATCCTAACAGAATCAGAACTCATCCAGGGCATAGGCGGTAGAGTATCCGGTCTTTTAAGCACCACCCCTCTAGAAGAAGTTATAGAAGTCATAGGTAAAGAGAACGTCCTTGACCCTGAAACTGCCAGGATCAGTCAAGTTGACGGGGTTTTAAAGGCCATAGACATGGGTTATAAAAGAATAGCAGTCACCGTGATATCGGCCGATGATACTATAAAACTCAGGGAAGTGGAAAGCCAGCACACTGGCGTTAAGATCTACATATTCGTAGCCCATGCCACAGAAGTTACTAAAGAAGATGCTGAGGTTATTTTAGATCATGCAGATGTAGTGACCGGTTGTGCATCCCGGTACATCCGGGAAATAGGTACAGAGAGAGGGTTTTTCCGCGCTGGAGATAGCATACCCATATTCGGGATAACCGAGGATGGTAAAAAATTCCTAGAGATAAGGATAGAAAAAATAGGTGGGCTGAAGGAAAAAAAGGATGCCCAGATCCCCAAACCATTGATTTAATGGTTCAATTGATTTAATGATTCAAATAGGGGGCCAAATACATCTAAGGACCAACTAAATCGGCAATTGCACGTATAACCGAGCTTTGGGTTACCAGTCCAATTAACTTTCCATTTTGGACTACAGGGATTCTTTGATAACCTTCGTCAACCATAATTTTGATGATTTCCACTAAAGACGTGTCTGATTCAGCTGTTCTAAGGTTTTTACTCATTAATTCTTCAACTTTAAGCCCCACTGCCTCCCCACCAGCAAGTAAGATATCCCTATGGGTTATAATGCCCACCAATTTTCCATCGTTCACTACTGGGAGTCCACCAACGTTACTGCGCATCATCTTAAGCTTGGCAGCAGCGATGAGGTCGGTTGGTGAGATGGTCTGCACCGTTTCGATCATCACATTCTTTGCTTTTAGATCATCTCTCATGGATTTATTTTTATAGCTACTCAAATAAAAGGGTAATTGTTCTCTGTAACCGGATAAAAATGGCTTTATTTTCTTTTATAAGGATTTTATAGGCAATTAATAAGTAAAAATCCGGTTTAAAGGCTTAAATTTAAGAAAACTTAATATTTAAGTAGAATCATGTCCATAAATCATATAAGAATTCAGTAAAAATTTGTTGGGTAAATAATTTAAAAAAACCAAATTTCTTCATGGAAAAAATTTAGAGGGGGATTTAACATTTCTAATCCATCTAAAGAGGATTTATCTGTAGTTATATGTGGAGAAGCAGGTCAGGGCATACAAACGGTGGAAATGATACTGGTACAGGCCATTAAACTGGCCGGCTATCATGTATTTTCTTCAAAAGAATATATGTCCCGGGTAAGAGGAGGATTAAACTCTACAGAGATACGTATTTCATCTAAAAGAGTCGCCGCATATGTGGACCGCATCGATATTCTCCTGGCCATAAATGAAGGGGCCATAGGACATTTAGGTAGAAGGATAACAAAGGACACCCAGATAATAGGTGATGAAGACCAGTTAAAGTCAGTAACTGGAGAATATAACGTCCTGAAAATTCCAGTTCTGAAGAGTGCAGAGGAATTGGGAGGCATAATCTTTGCCAACGTGATAGCTGCCGGAGTCATCTCCTGCATGCTCAACATCCCATCTGGTGTATTCGACCAGATAATAATTAAAATGTTCGCCCGTAAAGGAGAAAAAATCGTAGAAAAAGATCTCCAGGCCGGAAGGAAGGGATACCAGCTGGGGGAAGAATTGATGGGATCAAACGATTTCAAGTTTGAGATAGAAAAGGGTCCGTCAGTTAAAGATGAACTGCTTTTAAGTGGAACAGAGGCAGTAGGTTTGGGTTGTTTGGCAGGTAACTGCAAATTCATGGCGTCCTATCCCATGACCCCTTCAACACCACTGCAGATATTCATAGCCGAGAATGGAAAGGATTTTGATGTCATTTTTGAACAGGCAGAGGACGAAATAGCTGCCATAAATATGTCCATCGGGGCTTTCTACGCCGGGGCCCGGGCCATGATCGCCACCTCCGGAAGTGGATTCGCCCTTATGGAGGAGGCTGTAGGATTATCGGGAATGACAGAAACACCCGTGGTAATATACGTAGGCCAGAGGCCAGGACCAGCAGTGGGACTTCCCACCAGAACAGCACAGGAAGACCTGAATCTAACACTATACTCCGGGCCGGGAGAGTTCGCCAGGGTAATTTTCGCCCCAGGAAACTTCAAAGACGCATTTGAACTCTCACACAGGGCATTTAACCTGGCAGATAAATACCAGATACCGGTCTTCATCCTCTCAGATCAGTACTTCGCTGAATGCAACTATAACCACCCGTCCCTTGATTTAAGTAACCTGGCAGTTGAAGAACATATCGTCAGGACAACTAAGGATTACAGGAGATACGAACTAACACCGGATGGTCTCTCCCCACGGGGAATTCCAGGGTATGGGGATGGACTGGTGGTAATCGATGCTGATGAACACGATGAAGAGGGCCACATCACTGAAGACCTGGAAATTAGAGCCAGGATGGTTGATAAACGATACACTAAAAAGATGAAGCTGATCAAGAAGGATATTATTCCTCCTGAACTCTTGGGAAGTGATGATTATGAAATCCTGGCGGTAGGCTGGGGATCTACCTACGGAACTATAAAAGAAGCGCTGAATTATTTGGGTTGGGAAGAAATATCCTTTTTACACTTCAAACAGTTGTATCCACTGCATCCTGATACAGTAAATTATATGAATAAGGCTGATAAAACAGTTATATTCGAAAATAATGCTTCTGCACAGTTTGCTAATCTGATTAGAATGGAAACCGGCTTAGAAATCGATGAAAAAATCTTAAAGTATAATGGAATGCCCTTTTCCGTTGAAGAAGTTACAGAAACCTTAAAAAGTATCGGGGGGTTATAAAAATGGATGCTAAGGACTTCAACATGGATGATGCCGATGTGGCCTGGTGTCCCGGGTGCGGTGACTTTTTCATTCTACAAACACTTAAAGAAACCCTGGCAGAACTGGAAATAAAGCCAGAAAACCTGGTTTTAGTAAGTGGAATTGGACAGGCCGGGAAACTCCCCCACTATATTAAATGTAACGTATTCAACAGTCTCCACGGCAGATCACTACCTCCAGCAGTTGCCATTAAGGCAGTAAACCCGGAACTTACTGTGATCGATGTAAGTGGGGACGGCTGCATGTATGGGGAGGGAGGCAACCACTTCATACACAACATCCGCCGAAACCCGGACATAACCAACCTGGTCCACAACAACATGGTCTATGGATTGACCAAGGGACAGGCATCCCCCACAAGCAGGACAGAATTTAAGACCAATTTACAGGTTGAAGGAGTATTTTTAGAGCCATTCAACCCGATATCGATAGCAATTGCCCTGAAAGCTTCTTTTGTAGCTAGAGCTTACTGTAGAGATACAGAAGAAACCAAAAACATCCTTAAAAAAGCCATAAAACATAAGGGATACGCCCTGGTTGATATATTCCAGCCATGCGTCACTTTTAATAAAGTGAACACCTACCAGTGGTTTAAAGAAAGCACCTATTACCTGGAAGACTCCCACGACCCCTATGATATTGAACAGGCCTTTAAAAGATCCATGGAGACCGATAAATTCCCCCTGGGAATATTCTATATGAACCCGGATAAAAAAACATTCGAAGAAAACTTAGAAGTCTACCTAGAGGATAAAACACCCATATATAAACGTAGAGTAGACATGGGTAAACTGGAAAGATTGATAGCATCCAAAAGGTGAACTTTATTATGCTATAATGGTGAAATTAATAGACTCCGAAGGTGAAGTTATTAGAATCAAAAGGTGAACATAGAACCATGGAAACACAAGAAGTAAAGGTAACTGAAGAAGATGTAATCGGCTTAATGGATCAATTCACCCAGGTCCCACCCTTACTATTGAAGATGGTTGTATCCAGCAATTCAAACGTGGTAAATTCTTTCCAGGGCCGAATTGAAGAATACAAAGACACTTTATCCCCTGAGGAGATGGCTAAGATCAAGAAAGTCCTGGAGATGCCTGTAGAGGATCTGCAGGAAATTTTAAAGAGGGCGTATCAGGAAACTAAACAGGAACAGTTGAAGATACTAGCGGATCCAAAAGCTAAGCCATTCATTGAGAAAAATTTACAGGGACTGGGGAAGATACTGTTTTAGAATACTTTGAGGATAAAAATCTTTCTCTACCTTTTCACAGATTCAAATCAAGATTTAACGCATCATTTGTGATGAATGAAAAATTAGATAATCGCAGCTGCTTTATGAGTATAAAATTTCTTTTTGATAATTGTCCCTGATCAAATAGCTTATAAACTTTTAATCTGTGAATATCCTTGACTACAAGCTTTTTAGACGTTTAGCAGGTTTAACTTAGGGTTCAATTATAAACCAAAGTCTTTCCAATGTATCATTATAATCATTCCATTTTACTGTTGTATTGGTTGGACTTCTGCTCAAATAGTTCAACTTTAATTTTTTTGAGTTTTATACTTATGTAGGAGTATTATAAGTAATATTATTCCTAATACTCCGAAAATAATTGATAAAAATGATTTATAGACTAT
>WOYJ01000015.1 GCA_011620845.1 Methanobacteriaceae archaeon | reverse complement strand
GCATTCATATCCTTATCAGTTAATTTATCAGCGGCATTTCGATATTTAAGGGATATTTCAAGGTTTTCTCCAAACCTTTCCCTCCATATATCATCATATTTTTTTAAAACATCAGCGGATGTGTCTTCCTTTTTGGTGGCTTCTGCTGCGACTTGTCCGGCAACTTTAGCGCAGAAGGCGGTGGTATGTATTCCTCCCCCGGTGACGGGGTCCACCTGTCCCGCTGCATCCCCTACCACCAGGAAACCATCGGTATAAGTTCTATCAATCGGTCCTGATAGGGGAACTCCACCGATGTTAAGTTCTACAGGGATTACGCCGTCGAACCTGGAGATGAACTGGTTAAGATACTGGTAAGCTGTTTTTTTATTGCTCCTCACCCCTAAACCGACGTTAACCGTGTCTTCTCCCTTGGGAAACATCCATAAATATCCCCCAGGGGCTATTTTTCTACCGAAATAGAAGTTAAGCCGGTGGGGGTCTATGTCTAAACCGACCAGCTCAAGTTGTGCACAGGAACATATATCCTTGGGTTTGCTTGGGCCGGTGAGTCCGGCTAATCTGGCCATCTTGGATTCGACTCCATCGGCGGCTATGACCATGTCGGCCTTTATCTCCATGGTTTTTCCCAAGTGCTTGGCCACCACCCCGCACACCTTACCTTCCTTTCTTATCAGGTCCTTTACGGTGGTCTTCATCATTATATCTGTCCCTGCTTTGGCTGTCTGGATGGCAAGGTGTTTATCAAAGACCTTCCTATCTAAGATGTAACCTTCATAGCCAGCACCATCCAGAAAATTGCTACCAACCACCTCTTCCAAATCAAGAGCCCTACCGTCCGGAGCGTAAACAGTGGCACCTTCAATATAGGAGCTGATGAACCTTCTAGAAGGCTTCATATCCAGAATCTTAAAGGTGGACAGGGTTGTTCCCTCGGCACACTGTACAGGCGTGCCAATTTCCTGTCTCTTTTCAATCATCAGGACATTCACATCATCTCGAGAAGCAAAAAGAGAAGAGACCGACCCCCCTATACGTCCACCTACCACCACCACATCATATTTCATGGTTCGTCCTCCGGGGCTATGTCATACATCATGGCCTTATCCTCCTGGCCACGTCATTTTCATGGCTTTCCGCCAGGTAAAATTATACATCATGGGGCTCATCCTCCCGGGTGAAGGCTCCCAGGGGGCATATTATGGTGCAATTACCGCATTCATCACACCCAGTACCTTTGGTTACTTCATTTTCAGTTAGTTCCAGAATTTGCTGGGAGCATACCGTAACACAGGCCCCACAATAACCACAGTTATCTCGTTGGTATTTTATCAAACCACCAGAACCTCCTATTTGCCAGAGCAAAAAATTAAAAGGACAACTCAAATCTTATTATAGGTATGGGTTTATAAATTATTTAATCATTGTTATACTGGCCATGGTAAGAGATTTTAGGGGCAATTGTTCCATGGATATGGTATAAATACATGTAATTTAATAATTTAAACCACCGTTAACTTCATATACTATGTAAACCCAAGTTCGATGTATGCAGGGGTGCCCGAGCTGGCCAAAGGGGGTGGACTTAAGATCCTCTGGCGTAGGCCTACGTGGGTTCGAATCCCATCCCCTGCACTTAATTAACTTACTCCTATTTTAGGGTTAGGAAAATTTTTTAAATAATAATATAAGAGTTTTACGAAAAAATGATCTGTCAATATATAGTTAAGTATAATAATGGTATCACCTAATAAAAGATGGTCTTCTAGCCTCAGTGGCTCAGCCGGTAGAGCGATGCCTTGGTAAGGCATAGGTCGGGGGTTCGAATCCCCCCTGAGGCTTATTTTTTTAAGGAATGTGTTATTTTTGATTTAGATTTGATTTTAACCTGGTATTTTCAGGTAACATTTATGGTAAGAAAATACTTCAAAATAGAAAAGAATAAATTTTCTTTCTGTATAGTAAAGAATATCTATGTAGAATAAATATTGAGATAATCTAAGAAAAAAAGAAATAATAAACAAAACTGGATTTACTTTAGATGATAAGATGTCAAAGACGTTGGATATTTTAATGGCCGGTTTAATCGCCGGTATAGTGGCTTACACCACATCTCAACTGGGTATAGGCGGTACGGTTTTAGGGGCAGTTCTGGGTTCCATCTTGTACCAGTTAATGTCCCATTTTTTAAAGAACCCTGTAGAAAATGTTAAAACACAAAATATAGAGCGTGAAATCGTTTATATTTTCCCGCTTATCGTTATACTGGCTATAGAAGTGGTATATCTCTTGTCAAGTATTTATCACACTCCCCAGGAGATATTTTTCACCCTGGAAAGCGCCACTGGAAACAATCTCTTCAAGCTCATGGGCATCGGTTTAATAGTAATGGGTTTATTCCCCATCATTCAGGGTTTCTATCCGGACATTAAACATTACAACATCAACAAGATGTACGGATACATCCTGGTAGCTGTAGGTGTGGTAAAGCTCCTGGTGGGCTTTGCAGATGTTAACAACCCATTAGCACAGCTATACGCACCCCTGTACTATCAGGTGAATGAAGTAGTTTCCCTGGTAATTATCGCTGCCATCACCTTCGTGGTTGTGGCCATAGCCCGGGATTCTGTTCAAGTATATTATAAGAATGGTGAAGAGCAAGAAAAGGATATTAGTCTAGAGGAAAAGATAGATAAGTAACTGGATTAATTGATATAATATAAGTAACCATTAGATCATACAAGAAATCATTAGATCAATGGATAAGTTGAATTAACCGATACAATATGATGAACCATTAGATCAGTTGATATGATGAATATTAAAGGTAAAAATAACACCTTAAAAGCCGTGCTGGATGTTATACTATATGAAAATCCATCCACACAGGATGAAATTGCCGAAAAATTAGGTTTAACCCGTAGATACGTTACTAAACTATTACAACCTCTGGTTAAACGTGGTGTGGTTAAGAGAGCTTACATCCTTGATCTTAAGAAGTTCGATGAGTTTTCTGAGATGTTCGATGAAGAACCTACCTCACGGGAGCATGCTGGAACCTTCCTAATCAAAGAAATGCTCAAAAACATGGCCGAACAGGTCTGCAGTCAATTTGACATGTCCTTCGATGCTTTCCTAAAATATGATGAGGGAATGGCTAACGAAGCCCTTAAATTAGATTTCGTAACCAACAATATGCATGAAAAAATCCGTGCCTCTGTAGACACGGTGATATCCATCAATCCTTATTCTGAGTTCAGTAAAACCATGGTTTTTGGTGAAATTGCCTTTGATCTGGAGCGTATAGCTGATCACACCGCTCAAATAGCCAACTTCGTTTTAAGTGGTTGTTATGAAGTTGATGAGGAGATGCTGGATACCCTGAAATCTATGTTTAAAACCTCCCGAAAAATGGTTAATTACTCCATGAAGGCTTTCCTAAATGAGGAATTAGATTATAAGGATAAAATCATGGATTATGAGGAAAGGATTCACCAGTTACAGAAAAAGGCCCTGAACAACATCGCCCTCCAGATGGCGGATGATGACATGGACAAAGACCGCTCCACATATTACCTGTCCCTATCACGGGTGGTTAAGGCATTTGAAAGGATCGGTGATATCTCAGTGGAAATAGTGGATACTGCCGGCGAGTTTTATCGCAACATCCCCAGAACCACCACGCCTGAACGTTTCAGACGTCAATGATTGTTTTGTATAATTTTTAATTTGTATAATTCTAACAAATCCCTTTTAATATACAATTTTAGACAATCCCTTCTAATGTTACATATTTTCTAATATTCCCCTTATTATTTTACCTTTCTAATTTTTCCACCCACTTTCGAGTTTTTATTAAATCATTTTAATTTCTTAGCACTTCCACGTCAAATAACTTTTTCATTCCAGTTTCTTTGAACTTTTACTTGGTTAGATAAGTTACTGGAAAAAATAAATATTTATACTATTAGTGTCTTATTTTACACTATAAGTGAAAAAAGGAGAAATTGTAGATGAAAAAGAAAATCGTACAGATGTCTGATTTACATTTTGAAGAATATAAGTTCTCAGAAGAACTTAAAAATAATTTGTTAGAGCAGGTCAGTGAAGAGAATCCTGATTTGATAGTAATCTCTGGAGATATAACTGCACAGGGATATGTAGAAGAATATGTTAAAGCAAAAGAATTTATCGATGAATTAAAATCCACTGCAAAGGTATATGTTGTGCCTGGAAACCATGATTCCTGTAATGTCGGATTACGACAGTTTAAAAGGTTGATTGGCGATAGAAGGTTTATACACAACGACATACACAACAGGATGGTTATCATCGGATTAGATTCTTCAGAACCAGATATTCATGACGGACAGATTGGAATAGACCAGAGAGAATGGTTGGTTCGTGAACTAAGGAAAGTTAGAGAAGATATGCGAATAATCGTGACGTTCCATCACCATATACTCCCCATACCTCGCACAGGACGGGAGAGAAATATTTTATTGGATGCCGGGGATATCCTAAAAATTTTAATGGAATACAAGGTCGATTTGGTTTTAAACGGCCATAAACATGTGCCCCATGCCTGGAGGTTGGAAGAACTGGTGACTGTAAATTCAGGAACCGCAACCACCAGAAGGTTACACGGCACCAACGTTCCCTCATACAATTTAATTAAACTGGGTGAAGACGAATTACATGTTAAAATGGTAAATACAGAGACGGGAGTTAAAGCAGATTTAGCACATTATCCTCTGGAGTTTAAATTTAAGGGGAAACTATTCAAACCTCCAATAGGGAAAATAGCCAACGGATCGTTGATTTAGTTTTAATTATAGTTTAATACGTGACTTTTTTAATTAATTGTGTTCATGGTTATTATTTATGAGTAGGAATCCTTTGATGAAAGTTGAGAAGTGGATTACTAGTGAAGAACTGAAAAATTGTATTAGAGCAAAGGAAAAAGATGTTAAAGTATTTGAATCGGCTACATTTCATGAACTATTTGTACAATGGTTGCAGTGTCCCTGAAGCAAGCGAAAAACATGGAATAACAAAAAGTTTACAGGTTATAATTGGTTGAAAAGATGGAATGAATATGGTTTA
>WOYJ01000180.1 GCA_011620845.1 Methanobacteriaceae archaeon | reverse complement strand
GTAAAAGAGTTCTCAGAGACGGCCAGTAAAGTTATCGGAATCCCGGTGGAGGCCATATCGGTGCTGATTAGGGAATGTGAACCGGAAAATGTGGGTGTAAGAGGTTGTTTACTCTGTGATTTACAACCATAAGTAGAATATAAACTCTTTGGAGATAAATTCCTTTTTTAAATCTTTATTTTCATTTTTTTAAATATTAAATGTATAGAAGTTCATACTATAATAAGGATTACTAATTCTAAAACGGTGTTCTTAATGGTGCAGGAGAGGGACAATAGTACTGGTAAACGTTACAATCATCTTAAGGGCGAGAAAAGCCCCTATCTCATACAACACGTGGAGAATCCTGTGGATTGGTATCCGTGGGGTGATGAGGCATTCAGGAAGGCTAAAAGGGAGAATAAACCCATTTTTTTATCCATCGGGTATTCTACCTGTCACTGGTGTCATGTGATGGCCCGGGAATCCTTTGAAGATGAGGATATGGCGGAGCTCATCAACCAGGTTTTCGTACCGGTTAAGGTTGACCGGGAAGAGCATCCTGATGTAGATTCCACCTACATGGCAGCGTGCCAGATCATGACTGGCCGGGGAGGGTGGCCTTTAACCGTATTTATGACCCCCGATTTGAAACCATTTTTTGCAGGTACCTATTTCCCCAAGGACGACACCGAGCTAAGTGTAGGCCTCAGAAGTATAATTTTAAACCTCAGGGATCTGTGGGAAAAAAATAATGAACAGTTACTGGAATCAGCAGATGAGATCACAGATGCCCTGAATCAGCTCTCGAGTACCAGGTCCGGTGAACTCCTACCTGAGTCAACCCTCACCCGGGCCTACAACGTTTTAACCAACAGCTTCGATGAACACGGTGGATTTGGAACCAGCCAGAAATTCCCCAGTCCTAACCTGCTCCTCTATCTGCTACGCTACTTTGAACACACCGGAGAACAGGGAGCCCTGGACATGGTGGAGAAAACTCTTCAGGCCATGCGCATGGGGGGAATATGGGACCATGTGGGATTTGGATTCCACCGCTACACCGTGGACCCGGGGTGGCTGGTACCCCACTTCGAGAAGATGCTCTACGACCAGGCCCTACTGACACTGGTTTACCTGGAAGCCTACCAGGCCACCAGGAAGTATGAATATAGGGAGACAGCCGAGAAAATACTGGAATACGTCCTTCGGGATATGACCTCAGATGAAGGCGGGTTCTATTCTGCAGAAGATGCGGAGAGTGAAGGAGTTGAGGGTAAATTCTATCTCTGGACCCAGCAGGAAATAAAGAGAATCCTGGACGTGGAGGACTATAAATTATTCACCAGGATCTACCAGGTAAAGGAGAGAGGGAATTATCTGGATGAACTAACCGGTCTTTTCACTGGAAAGAACATCCTTCACCTGAAAAAATCAGTGGAAGCAATGGCAGAGGAGATGGATCTTAAGGTGGATGAGCTTAAATGTAAACTGGATACCATAGGGGAGAAATTATTCGAGGAAAGGGAGAAACGGGTTCATCCCCGTAAAGATGATAAGGTATTGACCGACTGGAATGGGCTGATGATAGCAGCCCTGAGCCGGGCTGGGCGAATACTCAATGAAAAAAGATATACTGAGGCGGCCATAAAGGCGGCGGAGTTCATTGAGAGTAACCTCTGCCAGAATGGAAAGTTACATCACCGCTACCGGGACGGTGAGGTGAAGGTGGAGGGTTACCTGGAAGACCATGCCTTTCTGGTATGGGGTCTTTTAGAACTATACGAAGCTACCATGGATTCATCCTGGCTGGAATGGGCCTATCATCTCAACCAGGTACTCTTGGATAAATATCTGGACGAAGAAAACGGGGGATTCTACCTGACATCTGTGGATGCTGAAGAAGTACTTACGCGTAAAAAGGATTTAAATGACTCGGCACTGCCATCTGGAAACGGAATAACCCTCCTGAACCTTCAACAGCTTTCCAGCTTACTGGAGGACCAGGGAGTGAATGAATGGGCTTTGAAGCAGGAGAAGGCCTTCGCACCCCTGGTAGACCAGGCACCCACCGGCCGCATCATATTCCTTATAGGGATCATCAACCGGTTAGGACCATTCTATGAAGTGGTAATCGCCGGAGAGAAAGGTGAAATTGGAACAGAGAAGTTCCTGGAAATCCTGAACAGAAATTATCTCCCCAGGATGGTGTACTCCCTGAACTCACCTGATGAGGAATGGTTCAAAGGCGTGGTGGAATCGTTCAAAGAGAAAAAATCTGTGGAAGACCAGGCCACAGCCTATGTCTGTAAACAGGGAGTTTGTGGGCTGCCCATTACAGATCCGGGTAAACTGCTTGCCTATCTGAGTAAATGATTGAACTTGAAGATATAAAATTAAAAGAATTAAATAAATCAAATAATATAAATTATATTGACTGTTATGACCATCATCAGCATCTCCCTCAGTGAAAAACTACTGGGGGAAATAGACCAGTTAAAGGAAGAACTGGGCTTCTCCGGGAGGTCAGAGGTTATCAGGACCAGTACCAGGATGTTAATCACTGATAACCAGGAGAAGAAGGCCTTGAAGGGTGATATAAATTCTATCCTAATTTTAATCCATGACCAGAAGGCTGAGGATAAGGTGACGGAGATTAAGCACGACTTCGAGGATATAATAAACACCCAGATACACAGCCACCTCAAGGATAACAAGTGCCTGGAGATATTCATCATGGAGGGTGATGCCCAGCGCACCAACACTTTCCGGAAGTTATTCCAGACCAGCAGGAAAATGGATTATGTTAAACTGGTATCCATTTAATTATATTATATAACTGGGTTTGCTGAACTATCCCAAATTTTCGCCCTTTTCACATATTTTAACCTTGGAATGGGAAATAGAAACCGACCCTCAAGTAGTTATAAATAGTCATCTTGACAAATCATATAAATATAATTCTACTATTTTTCATGGGAGATTTACAGTTATGGGCACAGACAACCATCAGTTTGCTTGCGAGCTACGTGAGACTTCAGAAGTATTATCATCCGTTTACAACTTAAATCCAGATGCAATCTCACTCACCCGGCTTTCCGATGGGAAGTTCCTGGATTGTAACCAGGAATTTCTAAACAAAACCGGATATTCCCGGGAGGAAGTATTGGGACGTACCTCGCTGGAACTCAAACTCTTCAGCCCGGAGGTTCGCCTGGCTTATCTTGATGCCATCGAAAAGGAAGGAGACCTGGTCAATTTTGAAATGAGAGTCAGAAAGAAGGATGGGACATTCTTGGATATGCTGAATTCTGCCCGGTTCATCGATGTGAACGGTGAAAAGGTCATACTAAATATCAGCAGAGACATCACCCACCGAAAGAAGGGGGAAGAAGAAAAACAGAACCTGATAGAGGAGCTGAACGTGGCTAACGAGGAGTTAAAATCCATCAATTATGAGCTCCAATCAGCCAACGAAACCCTCCAGGAAAACGCTGAATTATACCAGCAATTTTTCAACAGCACCTTGAATGGTTTTGCAATCTATGAAATGTTAATGGATGATGATGGAAAACCCTGTGACTACATTTATATTGATATAAATAAGACTTTTGAAGATTTCACCGATTTAAAACGGGAAGAAGTTTTAAATAAGAGGGTTACAGAGATATTACCTCCACAGGAAGCCGCTGAACTCATTGAAAAGTATGCTAAGGTTGTGTTGGAGGGTAAAGGTCATTTTGAACAATATCGACCATCTTTAAACAAATATTACGAGTTCTACGCCTTTTCACCCGGGAACCTTCAGGTTATAGCTTTGGTTGTGGATATCACCAGCCACCGGGAAGCTGAAGAAAAGGCTTTAAAGGCCCGGAAGGACTGGGAAGATACATTTTACGCCGTACCTGATTTGATAGCCATAATCGATACAGATTATAATGTTATTCGTGTAAATCGAGCCCTGGCAGATAGATTACAGGTTAAAGCAGGAAAATGTGTTGGATTAAAGTGTTACGAGTTAATCCATGGCACCAATGAACCTCCACTTTTCTGTCCCCATGCACTTATGCTCGAAGATGGTGTAGAACACACCCTGGAGGTCCATGAGGACAGTTTGGGCGGTGACTTTATAAACAGCGCATCTCCCATCTGCAACGAAAACCAGAAAATCGTAGGTGCAGTCCACGTATTGCGTGATATTACAGAGCGTAAAAAAGCAGAGTTACGTATACAGGAAATGTTAGAAAATGAACAGAGCCTTACCGAGGAGTTAAGGGTTTCCAACGAGGAATTGCAGGATACCACTGAGGAACTTCAAACCTCCAATGAGGAACTGCAGACCACCACCACAGAACTCCAGAAGGCCAATGAGAAACTGGTTTCTTACCAGAATTCCCTGGAGGAGGCCATTGAAAAATTGGAAATCTCCAACAGGGAACTGGAGCAGTTTGCCTATGTGGCATCCCACGACCTCCAGGAACCCCTGAGAATGGTCTCCAGCTTCGCCCAGCTGCTGGAGAAAAGGTATAAAGGAGAGCTTGATGATGATGCCGATGATTTCATCAAATTTATAGTGGAGGGTGCCCAGCGGATGAAGGACTTAATCGACGACCTTCTAACATTTTCACGCTTACACACGGCATCCCGGGAATTCCGGCCGACTAACATGAACAAGGTTTTAGAAGATGTTCTGTTGAGTATCAAACCATCTGTAGAGGCGGAAAATGCCACTATCACCCACGATGATTTGCCCACGGTTCAATGTGACCCTTCACAGATAAGGCAGCTTTTCCAGAATTTAATCTCCAATGCCATTAAATTTCATGAAAAACCACCGGAAATCCATATATTTGCCGAGGAATCCGACGGCAAATGGCGGTTTGGTGTCAGTGATAATGGTATCGGCATCCACCTCAACCATCAGGATAAAATATTCGACATCTTCAAGAGATTGCACACCAGGGAAGAATATGAGGGAACCGGAATCGGATTGTCTATCTGCAAAAGGATTGTAGAAATCCACGGCGGGGATATTTGGGTGGAATCAAAGCCAGGGGAAGGATCAACCTTCTACTTCACCATTCCCAAAAGGTAGGATTGGTTATTTTTTGTTTTTACAAGTTTGTTTGTTAATTTTTTACATTTGATATTTATTAAATTT
>WOYJ01000177.1 GCA_011620845.1 Methanobacteriaceae archaeon | reverse complement strand
GTAGTATTAAAGCCCGTATAACTCTTCAGGTGAAAGTAAATTGGCTCCACCTTCTTTTAAGGCCTTTATCCCGGCATCTATATCCTCAGTCCGCAGGACCACTATGGCCTGGTCTGCCTTTTTCTCTACAAAGGCGTAGAGGTATTCCACGTTGATATCTGCCTTGGTTAATGTTTCCAGAATCCCGTCCAAACCCCCTGGCTGGTCGGGTATTTCCACTCCGATCACTTCGTTGGTTTTAACCACGAAAGTGTTCTCCTCCAGCACCTCCTTAGCCTTGTCCGGGTCAGGGACGATCATCCTTAAAATACCGAACTCAGATGTATCTGCTATGGATAAAGCCCGGATATTTATATCCGCTTCCCTCAGGGTGCTTATAGCTTTCCATAATCTGCCTTTCCTGTTTTCTAAAAATACTGATGTTTGTTTCAATTTCATCATACTCACCTTCCACCCTAAATGTAACCTTGACAATCTAAATTATATATTTAAATAATCTAAAACTACTTACTCAATTCCCGCTTATCTATAACCCGCACTGCCTTTCCCTCACTACGGGGCAGGCTCTGCGGCTCCACCAGAGTTACGTTTACCCTTATTCCTATCTCATTGTGGATGTGCTGTTCTATGTTCTTTTTAACTTCCTCCACATACTTCACCTCGTCAGAAAATAGTGCAGGGGATGGTTCGACCTGCACTTCCAGCTCGTCCAGCTGTTGGGGCCTGCTTACGATGATCTGGTACTGGGGCTCTAAACCCTCGATCTTCAGGAGTGCGCGTTCGATCTGTGATGGGAATACTATAACACCACGGATCTTAAGCATGTCATCGCTTCTTCCAGTGATCCGGTCCATCTTAACATGGGTTCTGCCGCACTCACACTGGCCATATCTCAGTGCGGTTATGTCCTTGGTACGGAATCTGATCACGGGCATCCCCTCCCGGGTCAGGGTGGTTAACACCAGTTCCCCCTTCTCACCTGCCGGTAATGCTTTGAGGGTTTGGGTGTCGATTATCTCTGGATAGAAATGATCATCGAAGATGTGCAGTCCGTCTTTTACCATGCATTCCTGGGCTACTCCGGGGCCGATTATCTCTGTTAATCCGTAGATGTTCAGGGCGTCTATGTTGAGCCTTTTTTCGATTTCAGCCCTCATCTCCTCAGTCCACATTTCTGCTCCGAATACACCAGCTTTCAGGCTTATCTTGTCATGTCCTACGCCCTGGTTTTCCAGTACCTCCGCCAGGTACATGGCATAGGATGGGGTGCAGGTTAAGATGGTGGAGTCGAAGTCCTGCATTATCTCGATCTGTCTCATGGTGTTCCCGGCGCTTACCGGTATGACTGTGGCGCCTATCTTCTGGCCACCATAATGTACGCCCATTCCGCCGGTGAAAAGCCCATAGCCGTAACAGTTCTGTATCTTATCCTTCTTATCCCCACCGGCCATGACCAGTGCCCGGGCTACCACTTCACCCCAGAGTTCTATGTCATTCTGGGTATACCCTGATACGGTTGGTTTACCGGTGGTACCAGATGTGGTGTGTATCTCCACTATGTCATCATCCGGCACTGCGAACATTCCAAATGGATAAGCATCTCTTAAATCAGTTTTACTGGTAAATGGAAGCTTCTCTATATCCTGTAAAGTTTTGATGTCCTCAGGTTTCACACCGACATCGTCAAATGACTTCCTGTAATAGGGTACGTTTTCATATGCACGTTTGACTACTTCCTGTAACCTTTTAAGCTGTAGTTCTTCCATTTCCTCCCTACTCATACATTCTGCTTCTCTGTTCCAGATCATTGTTCGCCTCCTTGGGATTATAAATAAATAGATTGTTTAAGATTTACAGATATTTTTAAAATATCAGTTATTAATTAATTTTAATAGTTAAAAAGCATTGCCTTTGGATGGAATAAAAAGGGTGTAATATGGGTAAATGGCCTTCAAAAATGTAATGGAACATTTTAATAATTTGTGAGGATATTAGATCATTTTTATGATTTAAAAGTCCGTCCTATACCTGAGATATCCCTATTTCAATAAGTCATTCTATCCTTTGTATTTTCAGTAAAACTATATATTGTGGTAACATACAATATTCAATGGGGGGGGGGAATAATAATGAATGTATTAGTAACATGTTTTTCCGCGTCTGGTAAAATAGGTGGGATAGCAGAAGCACTGGCCAATAAATTAGATGCCCAGTATGTAAATATAGAGCCAAGTATTGGCTTTTTGAAGGGAATAGACAGTATGAGATCGTACTTCAAACTTAAAGCAGGTATAAAACCATGCCAAACAGATTTATCCGATGTTGATCATTTAGTTATAGTTTCCACTGCAGCAACCGCATCTGCCTCTTCCTATATTATGAAGTACGCTTCCAGTTTAACCAATTGTGAAGGAAAAAATTCTCCACAGTAACCAGAGAATCGAATTCAAATAGGAGTGACCCTTATAATCCAATATATACCTGGAAGTGCTCCAGAACAGATAAGGAAGGAATTGGAAAAAAAAGGGAATGACACTTTTTGAGGGAAAAATTCTGGGAGGACCCATTGATACACCAAAAGCTGTCAGGATTGTTATAGATAGGTTTTCCGAGAAGATATTATCTTCTTCACCCTAAATTTCTTATCTCTAACCTAAACTGCAATATCGTTTAAACAACCCGCAAACAGCCAGACACATCCAGTAGGGCAAGTGTTTATCACTTCCCCTGGTTATTTTTAAATTGAAAGTTCCGTCTTGATTCTGTTTGTCTTTTAAAAATTTTAGTGCTCCTTCTATCTCGGGATTGTTTCTATTAAACCCGAGGAAATACACTGAATCAAGTGCAGACACTATATCTGTGTACAGGAATGGGAATGTCACCCTTTCCCAGTAATCTTTATTCCGCCTATCTGCATATTTGTCATTGGTGAAGAAAGGGATAGTAACAGTTTTCCTGCGTTTTTAGCATCATCAGATTCTCTGTATTTCAGATGGGCAGCAAATGCCCGAAGCACCGTACCCGTGGCCATGTGGGAGAATGGTTTAGATCTATCCGGTCCCAGAGGTTTTGAAATCTCAAAAGCTTCCTTTAAATTTTTCCCAATGTTCTAAAAGGTAACGCCCAACAGCCATCATCCTGTTTGATGGAGAGCAGCCATTCGAATCCCTTCAATATACGAGGGTCATCTTTCATACCCTGCCTTGATTAAGATCTCCATTATGGCGGGAGAATATGTGGTAGAATACTGGTTGCCATATATCCCACGGAAATCGCCCTCATCGGATTGGAAGCTGAAAAGATACTCCGCTGCCTTCCTGATTGACTGATGCCCATTATTCAATCCATATTTCACTACCAGTTCTGCTAAATTCAGGTAAGTTTGGTATTGACGGTAATCCTGCTGTTTGATAGCCCTCTTACCAGGATAACACCATGAACCATTCTTTTCCTGTTTCTTGAGAATTTTTTTTTACTCCTGGCAATTCCCACAATGTTTCGATAGGTGCAACCCTTCTATGGCAGAGATCACGGAGTGTAAAATATGTTATCGCATCATTTCCTGTAGATAAGAGTGTGGGTACTGGATCTACCTTTAATTCACTTTGCCAAGAACCCATTCAATCACCTTAGCCTAATCCCCTTCTTGACAATGTATTAAAGAATCAGCATATATAAAAATGTAGTGAAATAAGTGACTCAAAACCTTAAAAAAAGTTAAAAAAAAGAAATTAAAATTTCTTTAATAGGTTGAAGCAATCCAGCTTTCTAGTCTCTCATTTACGGCATCCCAGTTTACGATATTCCAGAAAGCCTCCACGTAGTCTGGCCGGACATTCTTGTAGTCCAGGTAGTAGGCGTGCTCCCAGACATCCAGGACCAGCAGGGGTACCCAGCGGGGCACCAGGTTTACGTTGTGCTTTTCATACTGCAGGATAAATAAGCGTCCTGTGCTTTTACAGAATACCAGGACTGCCCATCCTGATCCTTCGGTGGTTATCGCGGTCTGGGAAAATTCCTTCTTGAACCGTTCGAAGCTTCCAAATGTTTCTTCTATCTTTTCGGCCACAACTCCAGTTGGCTTGCCACCGTTTTCACTGGCCGGGCCCAGGTTCTGCCAGAACAGGTTGTGGAGCTGGTGACCGCCCATGTTAAAGGACAGTTCCTTGGCCTTGGCTTTAAGGTCAAAATCCACTCCTTTATCTCTTGATTCATCGAAGAGTTTCAGTATACCATTGGCACCATCTACGTAGGCCTGATGGTGTTTGTCATGGTGTATCTGTAGCTGTTCTTCTGATATGTAGGGTTCTAAGGCGTTGTATGCATAGGGCAGCGGCGGGAGTTCGTACATTTTTACCAAATCATTCACCTCCAATTATTTACCATTTATAGTAGTTTCTATAACATAACCACCAGTCGAAGCATTTATACTCCTCCGGCCTCTTAATGGCCTCATCAATAGTGGCGGGTGGTGGTATGATCAGTCCTTTACCTATTATCTCGTTACATGGCCAGTTGGCTGGTATGGCAACCTTTTTCTCCTCAGCGGTCTGGAACCCTTCTACCATGCGCAGTATTTCATCGATGTTTCTACCCAGTTCCTGGGGGTAATACAACATCGCCCTGATTATACCTTCAGGATCTATGATGAAAACTGCCCTGACCGTATTTGTACCCTTATTTGGATGTATTAGTCCTAATTTTTTGGCTACAGCCCCGGTGTCTGCTATTATTGGGAATTCTATGTCGATATCGAAGTTTTCTGATATCCATTCTATCCATTTCATGTGCGAGTGCACCTGGTCCACGGATAGTCCTATCAACTCACAGTTCATTTCCTCGAATAAATCATACCTTAACTGGAAGGCCACAAACTCTGTGGTACAGACTGGTGTGAAATCTCCAGGGTGGCTGAATAGTATGAACCATTTACCCTTAAAAGCCTTGGGTAGTTTCATCATCCCTTCTGTGGTTTGAACTTCCATTTTCGGGAATTTATCGCCTATCAGTGGCATGCCACGGTCTTTCTTCTTGTATTTTTTTACTTCGTAAATTTTTTCTCCCATTTAATTTACCCCCTCAGGGTCAATACTACTATTATATCTTTGGTTAAATTTTTATTTATTAATTTCGTTTTTAAAAAAAATAAGG
>WOYJ01000130.1 GCA_011620845.1 Methanobacteriaceae archaeon | reverse complement strand
ATACATTACCATGGTGAGGAAAACCCCGTATAAGTGTTCTATGTCCCGGAAGAACACGTTGATGGTGCCCACGATAAGTCCAATTCCCACGTTGAATATTAAGAGCAGCACAGCTGGCACGAAAAAGAGCAATATATACAGGGTAAAATGGGCTCCGGTAGCTAACATAACCAGTAACAGTACGATCAGTGAAAGCAGGAAAGTTACCATGGCAGATAGTGTAAGTGAAACTGGGAATATGTATTTGGGTACATATAACTTCTTTATGGTGTTTGCATTGTTTTTGATGGATCTAAGGGCTCCACTTGTTGCCTGTGAATAGAATTCAAATACCAAACGCCCGGTCAATAGATACACGGGATAATTGGCGATATTATGTCTAAAAAAGGTCGAAAATATGATGGTTAAAACGATCATGAATAGCAAAGGCTCTAAAAAACTCCAGAATATTCCTAGTACAGATCTCCTGTACTTTATTTTTATATCCCTCTTCACGAGTTCGAGCAGCAGGTACCGGTATTTAAAGAAGTTTTTAAAAAACCGGTGTCTAAAGATGTTTCGTACTTCCATGTGTATCAGTATCGTTATTTTTGATATAATATGATTCTAAAATTTATGATTCTAAAATTGTATCTAATAAAGGTTTGTTCTAATCCTAATTATCTCCGGTTTTATATTAATTCATTGTGGACGAAATTTTTTCCAGAATTTACATTTAGGGCTAAAGATCACTCCTCTACAATTGGTATGACCTCCAGAATACATTCCACCCTCTTTTTGAAGGTGTGATACTTCAACACGATACTCCTCCCTTCCTCTACCTTCAAAGCTCGATCAACATCATTTTCCAGGTAATAGTCGATTAAGTCGTGGAGTTCCTCAGGGGTGTTGTAGGTGACCAGGGCATCTTCAAAGATATCCTGACCACCCTGGACCTCGTCTGAAATAATAAACGCCCCTGCAGCGTACCCGTCAAATAAACGGTTGGAGATGAACCCCTGCTCCCTCATATCGTCCCAGTGATCATTTAAAAGTATCTTACAGGAGGAGTAAGCCTTTCTAAGTTCGCCGTAGGGTATGTGTTTCCCTTTGATGTACCTCCACCGTATGAATCTTCTCCAGTTTTTCCCGTACACAGCAAGGTCATGATCTGTGGGTAACAGATCCTTCACTATCTTCCTAAACACCTTCCTTGAATTACCCACAAACAACAATTCATTCTGGTAGTCACTGTCTGGATCTGGGTAGAACAACTCTGGATCGGTGCATTGTAAGAGAGTGTCCACTGGTATATCTGCTTCCTTTCTAATTTTCCCAGACCAGTACTCAGATGCGATAAAAACATGATCGTACTGGTTGTACTCATCGATTTTCACCGTATCTGGGTGTGAGATGTTCCACATTATGTTAAAGTGCTCCTTTTTGGGCTGGTAACGGCTGAGCCCTCTTAATACTATAACAGCATCGCATTCACCGTCACCTTTATTCCACTCCGGCAATATCTGCAGTAGAACCTCACAGTTGTTCTTTTCAAGCTCCTTCTTTAATCCCAGGGCCAGATGGTAATCACCCCATTCCTGGACATTTTTCCATTTAGGTGCGGGAATTTTAATGGCGATTTTGGTTTTAAAAACATATTCCTGTTCTAAAATTTCTTTAAAGGTTCGAGCTCGATTTTCATAGACATGATTTTTAAGGATGAAATCCTGTAATTGCTTAACTTTCTCTTTTCTTGCATCCTCATGGTTTAAATAGAATTCTAATAAACTGTTTAACTCCTCTTTGGATCTCCAAACCGGCAGTTGGCCATTGAAGGTTTCTTCTGCACCGACGGCACCGTTGGTTATCACCAGCGCCCCGCTGGCCAGGGCATCGTAAACTCTGCTGTTAACCGCTCCAAAATTCTTAGCGCCTCGGTTGACATCGTCGATGACGATCTTCGTGGAAGCGTATACCTCTGGTAATTTAGAATAATTCAGGAATCCCTGGTAATAGTTTTTAAATTTGTCAAATGCTTCCCAGTTCTTCCCATATAATTTAAAGGAGTAAGGCATACTATCCGGGTCTAACATATCTATTATATCCCGGGGGTCGTCCCAGTAGCTGCCAGTGAAAGTGTAGTCACTTTGAAATTCTTCACGTGGCTTTACAGAGTCGTTGAATCTATAGGGGTTGGTGGCGATGGGTAAAAGGAATGTTTCCATCCCTGTCTTCTCCCTTATGTAGTTACCGGCGGTTAAACTGGAGGCGAAGATCAGGTCATATTTTTTTATGGAGGGGTTGTTAACCCATCTTTCAAACCAGTTCCGGGCCCAGGCAACTTTAATCAATGATCCATTACCACACATTATTTTACCCGGGTCATATGCCTCTAAAAATGAGATTAACACATCAACATCATCTTCCACCTGGTACCAGTTTCCTGGTCCCCTCCTAATTTGGAAGGTAACCTCCCAGCCGAAGTCCTTTAAACATTCAGCCAGCTCTGAGGCGGTGAAGTAATCACCAGCAGAGGCATCCTCTCCTGCTTCCGTTACCGCCATGGCCACCTTAAGGGGATGTTCTGAGAACACCCTTTGGCTGTTCAGTTTATCATAGAGGAACTGCTTACGCAGCCATTTACCCCAATTCTGGCGGAGTAGTTCCCGGTTTTTAGTTCGTCGTTTTTTTATTTCATGGTTTTCATCATATTTCTGTGTACCGAATTCATGGTGGAACAGCAGGGCCTCTGGACAGTAAATACATTTATAACCCTTTCTGTAGAGCTTCAAACAGAAATCCACATCTTCATAGCCGAAATTGTATCCTTCATCCAGTCCACCTGCTTCCCAGTACACCTCTTTACGCACCAGCATGGCGGCGGCGGTTACCCCAGCCCTGACCTGCTCACCGCTCTCATCCGGACCGAAGGGGTTCCTGCTATCGTCTATCTCGAAGGGTTCCCGGCCTTCACCCAGGTTGTAAGGTTTGATGAAGCCATCTTCTTCCCTGAAGGCTATTCCTGTGTGTTGAATTTTAAAGGAATGAGGGTGCCCTTCCTGGTAGGGATAAATTAGTTTGGCACCCACCGCACCTATATCACCGCTTTTAAGGGCTGCCTGCATCATCTGGTTAAGCCAGCCATAAGTGGGTTCTACGTCGTTATTTAAAAGCAGTACAAATTCACCCTTAGATATTCCAGCTGCCTGGTTGTTTGCCTCTGAAAAAGATCTGTTTTTGGTGTTCTGGATAACCTTCACTGGGTGGGGGAGTTGTTTCAGGAAGTTAACTGAGTCATCGGTGGATGCGTTGTCCACCACGATGATTTCATAGTTAGGGTACTCTATATTTTCCTGGAAATTTCGAAACAGCTTTTCCAGGTGGGATAATCCATTCCTGTTCAGGATTATAATAGAAACCAGGGGAGCATCAGATTTGAATTCTTTTAAGTTTATGAGTGTCCGGTTTTTGTTTAAAATAGACTGGTATCTTTCCTCTACCTCTTCTTCGCTGAGTTCGATCACCGGTTCTTCCACCTTCCGGTTTTGATCTCTGTTTCTCCATCTGTTGATTTTATATCTGGTTAAAATCCTGTAATCCTTGTAACTATTCCTTAAATTCCTTAGATGTTTGTTGGATCTTAACCTATCCCTGATGATGAACTTCAAATCCTTCATGGTACTCTTATCCCAGTCTAATCAACACTTTCTACTTTTAACACATTTAATTTCTGAACTTATATATGATTACTTCGATTCAGTTTTTAAATGATTCTAAACTTCTATAATTTTTATACACATCTAAAAGTATTAAGATAAAATTTTTATAAAAAAAAGAGCTTTCGGGCTTAAAATTTGGGTTTATTTAAAACTCAGGTTTAAGTAACCCGGTAAACATCCACCTCAAGATAAGGGGAGATGGTAAAAGCATCGACGGATATCGAGTTTGACGTGGCGAGCAACCCCAGAATTTCTGGCGGAGGGAACATCGGTGTACAACTTCATGGACCCCTACGATCTATGATGATAGTTTAGCTGCCAGATTGTTAACTATTCTCTTGCCTTATTTAACGGAGGATACGATGAATATTTTCATTGTGTTACTTCCATAAAAATTCATTGGTAGATTCCACAAAAAGAGTTGTATTTTCCTCTACAAAAAGGAATCGGTTATCATTCTATAAAAGTTTCCTCTACAAAAAGGAATCGGTTATCATTCTATAAAAGTAACCACCAAATTCTATAAAAAGTAACCCTAACAGGTTTTATTTACCCATACTCTGTATCATACGTGCTACTGAGTGTAGGATTATTCCAGTAAAAGTAACAAATATACCACCTAATCCAATCATACAAGCTATTATGGTGGGCATCAGGGTGGTCATCTGGCGATCCAGGTATCTGCCAAAGAAGATCAATCCCAGGGTTAACCCTATTGCAATTAGCACCAGTCCAGGGATGGTAAAGTAATATAAAGGCCTCTTAAACTCCATATCCTGCAGAAGCTTTACCAACACACCAAGTCCGTGGGTCATCGCGTTTTTGGTATGGATTGCCATTTTGCTTTTTTTGTAGTTTACTCCCACCTGCACTTCCATGATCTTAAAACCCTGGTTTGCGGCGTCCATCAACATTTCACTTTCTATGGAAAAACCAGTCTTGGTAAATCTGAACGCGGGAAGGGTGTAAGCTGCGAAAGCCCTGAATCCGCTTTGGCTATCAGTCAGTTTAAGTTCGCTGTTCATATTGGTGGCAGTATCCAGTACTGTCTGACCTAACCTTCTATAAGCAGGGGTGCCATTATGATTTTTTTCCAGGTAGCGGCTGCCGTTAACTATGTCTGCTTCACCCTTTTCTATGGGTCTGGTGAGTTTGGGGATTTCCTCTGGATTATGCTGACCGTCACTGTCGATGGTCACGATGATATCTGCATTTTTAACTACATCAAAACCACTTTTTAAAGCAGCACCTTTGCCAATATTTTCTGGATGTATTATAACTTCAGCTCCAGCCTTAGCTGCGATTTCTGCGGTTCGATCTCTGCTACCATCATCTATAACGATTATATGATCTGCAAATTTACTGGTACTGAGAATTACACTGCCTATGGATAATTCTTCATTGTAAGCTGGCACAATCGCTGTAATCGATGACAAATATAATATTCCCCCCCTAATAATGATAATAAATTAAATGTAGATACTATAACTA
>WOYJ01000089.1 GCA_011620845.1 Methanobacteriaceae archaeon | reverse complement strand
ACAAATATTAATTTTTTAAAGCGGGAAAAAAGCAGCCATAAACAAACAAAAAATAGGCGAAATAGAAAATCATCATAAAATGAAAAGCGGTTTAAAATTTTTTTAACATTTACTTGCAAAGTTATTCTTTTAAAATGCAGTTGTAAGAATCTTAATTAATGATAATGAATAAAATATAAATAGGAGGTGTAAAGTATTTCTCAGAAAACAAAACGTAAATTTTGCCCCGGATGTAAAAAAGAAACTATTTGGGATTATTATGAGGCCCGCGGTGGTTTTAAACATTGGAAGTGCAGGGATTGTGGGGAAGAAAAAACTTTTTAATCTTATTCTCTATAAGAATTTATAAATGGAATAATCTAAGGGACGTCTTTGAAATTCAGTAAGAATCCTTAAAAATATAAAAACGACCTATTTTTCAGGCCCCCCTCACTTATTAACCAATTTTGGATATTTAACTTCCAGCTGGAGGAACTAAAATGATTGACAAAAAAGAACTTGTAGATAGGATAGAAAAAGCTGAATTAGGAAATATACAAGGAGATAAGGATGTTTGGGAGAAACATATCTATTTAGGTGATAATAAGGTTCTTATTGTTGGTTATGAAGAAGAAGAGTCATCTGATGTGCCAGAACCTGAAGAAGAAATCGTTAAGGAATATTATTGGTATTGGGAACTTAGGGATTCACGCACATGGGATGTTCTATTTGAAAATCATGATAAGATTTTCAGTTTTTGTGAATCTGAAATGGGAACTTACAGTGATCAAGAACGCATGGAAGATGTGGTTGGGGATATTGATGAAGCAGAAGTATGTTCTTGGAGTGAAAAAGACTTAATAGAAGATATTTCAGAAGATATTGCAGATAACGTAATGGAATGGTTAACACCCTCAAAAAAGGATTAAAAAAACAAAAGAATTAAACATTCACTCATTCATTGAAATTTATTTTGAGGGTAGTATAATATTAACATCCTCTTCTTGTATCAGTTTGATTCATAAAACTAGTTACCGTTACTTTTTGGGTGTATATCACCCAATATAGCAGATTTTATTACCTCTCCATGACAGGGAAGAGGATCACACCAACATAAAAGAGTTAACTCTCCTTTATCTTCATATATCTTTTGTAATCTACGGATTTCCTTCCATTGTGGGGTGTCTTCTGTAAGGGACTTGAGAAACTTTTCAAACCTGTTGATCAAATTTAGTTTTGATTCATAGTTATTCTGTCCAGAATATGGATTTTTTAAGGGTGAGGCCTTAAGTCCGTAATGATAATTATATCTTCCTATATACTCTCCCTCACCATCATATTCGGAGTATTTCTTAATTTTAATCAAAAACAAATCACCTGAATAACCCAAAAAAATATGGGTGCTTTTTTTAAATTTTAAAAAAAATTTTTGGAAACTTTTATCTTAAAAAAAGGATTTTTATTTCATAGAGTTTATTTATTTGTCAACTGTATTTCAATAGCGGAAACGTTGGTGTTTGATCCTTCTCTATTAGATAACTCTTCTGTGCTGATATTAATTTCTCCAACTTCTGCTTCTAGAACAAATTTATTCTTTACAACTTCAGCAACATCTACAGCTCTACTGATGGATCTTCCTCTGGCTTTCAACATTACTTCAGATGTTCCATTGTTCATTTGAGTCACTACCGCTAATACATAATTCATAAGTGGTTTATTACCGATGTATACTGTGTTTTCCTCTGACATCATTGTACCTCCTATTAAATACAGTTTTATGGGATGTTTAAACGATTTTAACTAAAAAATAAAATTTTTGAGATATTCAATGAAAAATGATGTTTCAAAAGAATTTCAATAAACTCAGAAATAGTTTAGAATCATTCGATTACTTCTGCAAATGCAAAATTTCTTCTGGCAGAATTGATTCTAATTTTAACTTCATCGCCTACTTTGGCGCCGGATACAAAAACCACAAAACCTTCTATTCTGGTAATTCCATCTCCATCTCTACCAGTGTCTTCAATTTTCACGTCATATTCCTCTCCTTCATTAACCGGGGCGGAATTTCCTCTATTATCTCTTCTCTCATTGCCATAGTTATTTCCAAACAAATTTATCACTTCCAAATTAAGCCAAATAATATTATTGGCCAAGTTAATATTGGTTTTTA
Organism: Methanobacteriaceae archaeon; assembly: GCA_011620845.1. GTDB lineage: Archaea > Methanobacteriota > Methanobacteria > Methanobacteriales > Methanobacteriaceae > Methanobacterium_A. The sequence goes on along the minus strand of WOYJ01000089.1, from coordinate 3,310 downwards.
AAGCATATAAAGTAATTTATTTCTAGAATTTCTATTTTATAGATTTTTTGCAATTATTTTCATTTAAAACCAATTATACACCTGTTTCAGATCTTCATTCCCATCTCTGATTTATCGTTAGATGTAAATCGAACTGATTAAAAAAGTGAGTATTACAATTAATTCAAAATTAACAGGTTTAGAGTATTAGAAATTTATTTAAAGGCAAGAATCGTTTTGTAGTGATCAAATTTTACTGGAAGATTTTTTAAAAAACAATGGAATACAGAAAATTTATTAAATTAGAGGTGATGATTTTTAATTATATTAAAAAAAGAGGGGGTATTATCTTGGAATTACCGATTGCTCCGGTTGGAAGAATAATAAAAAATGCTGGTGCTCCAAGAATAAGTAAGGGAGCTAAAGAAGCTTTAACAAGAATTTTAGAGGATCAAGGCTTAGAAATCGCTACCGATGCGGTTAGCTTAGCTAAACACTCTGGTAGGAAGACTGTTATGAAAAGGGATGTGGATTCGGCTGTCAATGACATTTATCATACTTACCATTTTCATGATTAAAATGTTCAAATTATCTGCAATGATGCCTATGGCACCCCTAGGGGAAGTCTGAGCCTGTAATGATTTTTATAAACCCAACGCCGGACAGACTGCCTCCTGCGAGGTTGCTCGGGGAGGAAAGGGTAAGCTACCAGTGAACTTTCTTATTGGAGAAATGGAGTAAAAGAGGAAAAAAATGTTTCAAGAAAAAATGCTTAATTTATAGATGAGATTGCCGTTTTCACGATAACACAACATCAAACCGGTCCAAATTCATCACCTTATCCCACACCATTATAAAATCATCCAGGAACTTATCAGCGGAGTCCTCACATGCGTAGACTTCCGCGAGTGCCCGCAATTCAGAGTTTGAACCGAAAATGAGGTCGACACGTGTGCCGGTCCATTTGAGTTCGCCCGTTGCTCGGTCCCGCCCCTCAAACACATCATCATCGTCCGCGGATGCATTCCATTCTGTGCTCATATCAAGCAGGTTCACGAAGAAGTCATTGGTGAGTGCTTCGGGCCGTTCAGTGAAGACGCCGTGCTTTGACCCTCCGTAGTTGGTATCCAGGACACGCATTCCACCAATGAGAACTGTCATCTCAGGAACAGAGAGTGTTAAGAGTTGTGCCTTGTCCACCAGCAACTCTTCTGGTTTCATGGGGCTTGGTGCCTTCTGATAGTTACGGAAGCCATCTGCAAAGGGTTCGAGATAGCCAAAGGATTCTACATCGGTCTGCTCCTGCCGGGCGTCCATTCGTCCCGGTGTAAATGGAACAGTTACATCATGGCCAGCATTTTTTGCGGCCTGCTCGACACCAGCACAACCACCTAAGACGATGAGATCAGCCAGTGAGACCTTCTTACCATCTGACTGGGTGTTAAATTCGTTCTGGATGCCCTCAAAAACCTCGAGAACTTTGGCCAGCTGGTCTGGTTGGTTGACTTCCCAATCCTTCTGGGGTGCCAGGCGAATTCGGGCACCGTTAGCACCGCCGCGATAATCAGAGCCACGGAACGTGGATGCTGAGGCCCAGGCTGTTTGAACCAGCTCTGATACTGAGAGGTCAGAAGCCAGTATCTTCTCCTTAAGGGTGGAGATATCATATTCATCAATCAGTTCATGATCCACTGCAGGGATGGGGTCCTGCCAGATGAGCTCCTCATCAGGTACTTCTGGGCCGAGATAGCGTGTAATGGGGCCCATGTCACGGTGGATCAGTTTGAACCAGGCACGGGCGAATGCATCGGCAAGTTCATCCGGGTTTTCCAGGAAACGCCGTGTGATCTTTCCATAGATAGGGTCGAACCTCAGGGCAAGGTCCGTGGTCAGCATACCAGGGGAACGTTTTTTGGATGGGTCATGGGGATCAGGTACGGTACCAGCGCCTGCGTCATCCTTCGGCTTCCACTGGTAATTACCGGCCGGGCTCTTCTCCAGCTCCCATTCGAATTTGTATAGGATCTCCAGGAAGCTGTTGTCCCACTTGGTTGGAGTGTTGGTCCAGATTATTTCCTCACCATCGGTAATGGTGTCGTTTCCTTTGCCCGTGCCGAAGTTACTCTTCCAGCCCAGGCCCTGCTCCTCGATTGGTGCAGCTTCTGGCTCCGGCCCTTTATGACTTAGGGGGCCTGCACCGTGAGTCTTACCAAAGGCGTGACCACCCGCTATAAGGGCCACCGTCTCTTCATCGTTCATGGCCATACGGGCGAAGATCTCACGGATATCTTCCGCCGCAAGGAGTGGGTCCGGGTTGCCGTCCGGGCCCTGGGGGTTTACATAAATCAGACCCATTTGAACAGCGGCGAGGGGTTTCTCTAGTTCCCGTTCACCGGAGTAACGCTCATCTGCAAGCCACTCTTTTTCGGAACCCCAATATACGTCTTTTTCTGGTTCCCAGATGTCCTCACGCCCGCCACCGAAACCGAAGGTTTTAAAGCCCATGGATTCCAGGGCGACATTACCGGTTAGAATCAACAGGTCGGCCCATGAAATTTTCCGGCCGTATTTCTGTTTGATGGGCCAGAGCAGACGGCGTGCCTTGTCTAAGTTAGCATTGTCGGGCCAGCTGTTTAAAGGCGGGAAGCGCTGGTTGCCGCTGCCCCCACCACCGCGGCCGTCTCCAGTCCGATACGTACCAGCACTGTGCCATGCCATACGAATGAATAACGGTCCATAGTGGCCAAAGTCCGCGGGCCACCAGTCCTGTGAATCTGTCATCAGTTCTTTGAGGTCCTTTTTCAAGGCATAGTAATCAAGACTCTTGAATTCTTCGGCGTAGTTGAAATTCTCACCCATAGGATTGGACTTCAGACAATGTTGGCGTAGAATGTCGAGATTCAGCCTGTCCGGCCACCATTCAAGGTTAGCCATAGGATGGCTAACAGTTTGTTTGCTTTTTTCATCCATAATTTCACCACTTTCTCAATTAATTCATTTATTTTAATTTGGTTCGTAGTTCAGGCATACGAGGCCCGACTCCCAGTGGACTCAACAGAATTCCCAAAATGAAGCCGACCCCAAACAAGACCACCAATATGCGCTCTGCACTCGTTAGAGGCGCTTTTGTTGATTGAGAATTATTTTCTTTCATAATTACCTCTTAATAAATTTCATCTTATATTTATATGAACTTAGAGATTAGTAATTTTACCCATTTAAAAAATTTGGGCTATTGGAGAAAGGGTTCAAATTGGTCTGATTAGGTGATGTTAATTTAAAGCTCATCCAAAAAAGGTGTTCTCAACTAAATTTTTTAATATTATAGTAT
>WOYJ01000020.1 GCA_011620845.1 Methanobacteriaceae archaeon | reverse complement strand
GAAACAGCACAATTAAGCGGCGGTACAATGTTATTGCTTGGTATTATAATCGCAATAGTCATTGTATTAATTCCAGCATTCATATACATATATGCTTGGCTTGCGGCAATATTCTTGATTATTGGGGGTATTGTTTCTATATTAACAGGAGGATGATAAATTCAGGGTTCTCTACAAATTAATTGAAACTTAAAATATTATTGGGGGAATTATTTGAAATCTGGAACAATGATTGTGGGAATTATGTCTATTTTAAGGCAGTGGTTTTAGTATCAGGATGTATCAACAACGAAAATGTATTATATCAATACAATCTATCAGCGGGTCAATCTCCAAATTATATAGGCGCACAGAATGTTACTGTACCTAATGGAACAAAAACAGATAACAATTAAATGCGAAAATTTGACAAAACTCAATTCTAATTTAAATACTTCATATGTTAACATATACGTTTTAAATGTCGTACCAGTAACTGTTGAAGTCAATGGAACTAACACAGACTTCATAACACAATACAATAGGAAGTGTAATAGTACAGAAAACTATAAACTTAGCAAACGAAACCAACCCAGTATACGAGAACTTTACCTTTAACGATACAAACATAAAAGGTATCCTAATTGTAAACGTCAACTCCAAAGGATTAATTCAAATATTAACCACATAGACTTAGAAAACAATAGATTTCAAATATTTCAATTTTTTTTATATTTTGTAAGTACTGTATCGTCTTCATGGTCGATATGTTTAATATATTCACTGGTACTGGCGATTTTGATGGTTCTGGCAATTTCATGATGATATTGGGAAAAATACCTATTTTTAAACAGAAATAAAAAAAAGAATAGTTTAATCTGATTGGAATTCTTCCGGTATAACAGCTTCAGCATCTCCAGCGGAACAATAAGGTATAGCTGCTATTAAATTGTGTATACGCTCATAAGGTACTGATAAGAAGATAACATCCGGTTCAAAGCCCTGATGGCTCCTGGCAGTCCAATCACCCACACACATATTGGTTTTCCCACTCATTATAGTATGGACTATGGCCTGATAACATAGTGCGCCGATAACTTGCTGTTCCGGTGATAAGCCATCCCAGTAGGTGTCTAAAGTTATAAGGCGGCAAACTTGCTCAGCGTTTACAAGAAACAAAACCATGTCTGGCCGTAACTCGGCCTTCTTCAGGGGGGTTATCACTATTCTATCGGCTAAATCCGTGGTTGGTGGTACTCCTAATTTCTGCATCCTCTCGAAGCTTACGATGGAACTGGTGAGTTTCTCACCTTTGGTAAGGAATTTCTGTAATCTCCTTTTCTTTTCTCCAGAGTGAAGCTCACTGAAACCACAGAATTGACTACCGCCCGGGCAGGTGGAGGTATCTTCATCGATTGTGAAGCTTTCACCCTCACTTGCTTGTTTCATTGCATTACATATGGATGTTTTCTCATACCTGCCGCTTGAAACTTCCTCGTTGGTAAAAGAAATAGCCATAGGTTCATATTTTAAGTCAAAAGTCTTTTTAAAAATATCTGCCTGTTCTTTATAGCTCATTTAAACCCATCTCCTTCTTAAATAGATTATTTTTAGTTCTGTTTATGGTATATACTTTCATTCAATTAATTTTTTACACCATGGATGCACAGATGAAGACAGTGATTGACAGAACTTATCCAAGGTACACCTCCATGAAGAACAAGGAGATCTATTTAATCGCCACCGCTGCAGTTAGAAATAAACAGGCACTTGAAAGAACCATAGAAGGCTTAAGAGGATTCACATCCCTACTTACTGGGTGAAAGAAAAAGGCATCATCTATGGGACCGGGGCATGGCATATAGGGGACATTAAAAGTAGTAAAGCAATGACAGAAGCCTATGAAATGGGCAGAGCTGTATAATTAAGATAATTTTTTTTGAATTTTGGTTATTTTTTTTCCAAGTAAAGAGAACCAATAAAGCAATATATTGATATATTTAGATATATAGGATAATGAAATATTTTATTAATTAGTTTATTCAAGGAATGAAAACATGAGCGATGAAAAGAAAATTGCCCTGGCTGCATGCAGTGGCATGAGTCCTTACGGTCTTATTACTCGAGTTGCGACTGCAGATACAATTGATAAAACAGATAACACTATTTCAATTTGTATGAGTGCCACTTCGGCAGATAAAAATGGATTCAGGCAATTAATCAAAAAATATCCCATCATATCCATCAATGGTTGTGATGGTTACTGTGCTTCTAAAATCCTGGAACAAAAGGGAGTAAAAACCATAAAGAATATCAACATAATGGAAGAACTAGATAATGAAGATCTAAAACCCAATGATGTTTCCAGACTAGATGGAAAAGGGGAAAAATGTGTGCAGTGTATTATAAAGAAAATTTTAGAAGAGATTGATCTAATCAGGTCCGGGTGAAAAGATGACTCCTATAAATCAAATAAAGGACGTACTTTCCTGTAATGAGTTAAACCAGGCGGGCTTTCTGAAAGTGCTTAAAAAGGAAGCTAAATCTATCACAATTGGTGACCTAATGCAGGCAAGCAGCTTCATGATTAAAGATGCGCGATTTGTACAGATAGGCTATTGAGAAGAGTTTATAGAAGCTTACAGCAGGGGTTTCATCACCAGAATCAGAGAAGTAAAGGAATATCAATTAGGTCATGATGAAAGATTAGATTTAGAGGAGGTGAAGGGAAGCTATTTCGTTACTTCTAACCCAGGAAGAGGAGCGAAAAGGGGCAGATGATTTTAGCCCTGCTTTCTTCAGGATCTATCGTGTCATATCCCTGTACACCACCTTTATCTTGGATGAACCCATACACCCCGTGGGCACGCCCTTTCCCGGTGGTTTTGAAGTTAAATTAGATGGTAAAACCTACTTCTGCCCGGTTAAGGAAGGGCAGAAGGATAATCCCCGGGCGGTATGTGGCTTCTGCATAGCCAAACAGGACCAGGATACCAGTTAATTTTCCTTATTATTCTTTATTACTCTTAATTGCTTTTTTGAAGGCATCCCTGTGGAGTATGGGTGCTTCATCTTTTTCAGATTCAGGGGCAAAGAGTCTTATCCTGGTCGCCCGGCAGGGGTAGTTCTGTAATCTCAGCCCCGCTTCCCGGGGCAGGTCTTCCAGGTCCACCTCCTGGTCCTCATATTTTTCCTTTAAAAAATCGGCTACAAAGGTTGTTGAACCGCAGGGGGCGCATCTTACCACATTAATATCCTTTATTTTACCCTTTTCTATTTCTATTTCTACTTCAGGTTTACCTATATGGGATACGAATTCATCAAAGGTAGGATCGCCAGTTTTTTCAAGTTCGCACATTATATTGGGAAAGATAACGTTATTATAGGATTTAAACTGGTTTTTAAACCCTTCACCCTTCCAGGCGGCGACTATCACCCAGTCCACTTTATCGTGGAATCTTTCTATCAAAATGGTGGTGATGTCCGGGTGGGTGGTGTAGGTTATGAGTATATCTGCTCCTTCTATTATCTCCACATCTGATTTTGGAATTTCTAATTCCTCTATAAATGTAGATATAGGATGTGGGAGGTCTATGAATCTGGTTTCAAATTCCTTTTTTATTGTTTCATACGCCCGGTCCCCATAGGGCCCGTCGGTAACTATCACTACTTTCATGTGTTCACCACAGGAATATATCCACATATTTAAATATATTATTTACTATAACATCACCTATGAAGTCAGGTGAAAGTAAGGATAGCTGTAAACTTGATCAAGAACAGGTAAAGAATCTGAAGAGGATCACATCAAAAATTCCGGATGATACAGAACTACAGGAAGATGCCGATTCCCTCAAGGCACTGGCCGATCCCACCCGGCTTAAGATCATCCATCTATTGAGATATGGTGAATTATGTGTCTGTGAGATCCTCACATGCCTGGACAAACCCCAACCAACAGTATCCCATCATTTGAACATCCTGAAAAAGGCGGGTTTTATAAAGTATCGAAAAGAGGGTGTCTGGGTTCATTACAGTTTAAGGGATAGAGAGATACTGAAAATTTTAGATGGACTATCCGGTGAGAAATAATTGGGCAGGTTAAGGAGATTGAATTTTCCATAAAAAACCCTAACTTCACCAGATTTACTCCCTCTGATATAGACCAACCCACTAATTTTAGGGATATTTTTAATAAAATTTCCAGGGAGCACATATTTCCAGGGTTAAACCGATATTTCCTTCCAGGGTTAAACCGATATTTCCTTCCAGGGTTAAACCGATATTCCCTCCAACTTGTGGGGAACCACTAACCTGACCAGGGGTGATATGGAAAAAGGTTTTTATACAGGTCACCATATATAAAAGAGGTTAGAAAATTTCAAATTTCCTTTTAATTTTCGGAGAACATCATATGACATGTAATATACTTGTTGGAGGAGCATGGGGAGATGAAGGAAAAGGTAAATGCATCACCTATCTCTGTTACAACGATAAACCCGATATTATAGCAAGAGCAGGTGTAGGGCCCAATGCAGGGCATTCTGTAGAATTTAATGGTGAAAAATATGGTTTAAGGTTAATACCATCTGGTTTCGTGCACAGGGATGCCAGACTACTCATAGGGGCGGGTGTTTTAGTAGATCCGGAGGTCTTCCTCCACGAACTTGATTATCTAAGCAAATATAATGTGGCGGAAAGGACTTTCGCTGATATCCGCTGTTCAATCATCGAACCAGAACATAAAGAGCGGGATAAGGCCTCAGCCCACCTGTCCAAGAAAATTGGAAGTACCGGAACAGGCTGCGGACCAGGAAATGCCGACCGAGTGGGCCGTGTAGCTAAGATGGCCCAGGATATAGAGGAACTACAGGGTCATACTACAGATGTGCCACTCGAGGTTAACCAGGCACTGGATGAAGAAGAATACGTGTTCATAGAAGGATCTCAGGGCTTCGGACTTTCCCTGTACTATGGTACCTATCCCTTCGTTACCAGTAAAGACACCACAGCCAGCACAGCCGCCGCTGATGTGGGTGTGGGACCTACCCGGGTGGATGATGTAATCGTGGTCTTCAAATCCTACATAACCAGGGTAGGAGAAGGACCCTTTAAAACAGAGATGAGCGAGGAAGAGGCAGAAAAGATGGGACTGGAAGAGTACGGTACAGTCACTGGAAGGAGGCGTAGAGTGGGTCTTTTTGATATGGATCTAGCCCGGGAATCGTGCATGATAAACGGCGCTACCCAGATTGCTTTAACCTGTGTGGACCGGTTATATCCTCAGTGCGAAAGGGTGACCGATTATTCCGGACTGGCACCTGAAACCAAAAAGTTCATAGATGAAATCGAGGGTGAAACAGGAGTTCCAGTTACAATAATCTCCACTGGTCCTGATCTTAAGGATACCATTGATCTCCGTGATGAACTTCTTTAAATCTCTTTTTTTAACTCTTTAATTCTTTATTTTATTTCAGTTAATTTTATTAG
>WOYJ01000045.1 GCA_011620845.1 Methanobacteriaceae archaeon | reverse complement strand
CTATAAACGATGTAATAAATCTTGATTATTAGATGTGTAAATGTAATAATGAACAACAACCGGTATATTCTGTGTAATATAATTTAAGTTCCTTTAACCATTAAAGAAGTTTCTCTGATTCGGTTATTTTCTTGTTTTGAAAGTATAAATGTCAAGTCTTCCAATTGAATAAACGGTATTTACATCAATATTTTAAAAATAATAAACTGATAAGGTATAGGATTCCATGTTGTATTTTAGAGGCTGCACTGTAAGGGAGAAAATCCCCAGGATAGAAATGGCCACCAAACAGATTCTGGAGAAAGCCGGTATAGATTATCATATTTTAGATGATGAAGGGTGCTGCGGTTCATTCCTGCTCAGGACAGGTTTTGCAGATGATGCCCGGGAAGTAATGACCAGGATGGCAGAGAAGTTAAAGGACGAAAAAGTACTTGTATCATGCGCAGGATGCTATAACACTTTAAAAAATGATTACAAAGACTTGTTGGGAGTGGAACTGGACGTCATCCATACCTCAATGTTATTTGAACAACTGATAAAAGATGGAGCCATTAAATCAAAGAAACTCCCGGTTAATGTTTCCTATCACGACCCCTGTCACCTGGGAAGGCACAGTGGCGAATACAACTCTCCCAGGGAAGTTTTAAAGGCCACAGCCAACCTGGTGGAGATGGAAAACATTAAGGAGAACGCACGCTGCTGCGGAGCGGGCGGGGGAGTTAAATCAGCCTACCCCGAACTTGCAACTAAACTGGCCCAGAGAAGAATAGATGATGTTTTGAAGACCGATGCAGAAATACTGGTAACTTCCTGCTCTTTCTGCCTTATAAACTTGGAAGGTGCCTGTGAAAATCCAAAGGGGATACGGGTTATGGATTTATCAGAAATCCTACTATGGGCGTTGAACGAGGAAAAACAATGAACACTCCAATGGATGAATCAGAAATCCAGGCCATGAACAACTCCTTCAAAATCCTCCATGAAAGAAGGAGGAAGCTCCTGGATAATGAGGAAACAAGAAAACTCAAAGAAAGGGTCCGTGGGATCAGGGAATACTCCATCGACCACCTGGAGGAGCTTAAAGTAGAAGCAGTAGAGAAACTTCAAAGCAATGGGGTTGAGGTTATTTATGCCGAGGATTCGAAAGAAGCATTAACAGCCATATATGCATTGGTAAAGGATGAAAAATGTATAGCCAAATCCAAATCCAACACAGCCAGCGAGATAGGATTAACTGACTTCCTTCAAAGTAAGAATGTTGAAGTGGTGGAGACAGACCTGGGAGACAGGATAGTACAGTTCACCGAGAAAAAGAAATCATCCCACCCCATAGGCCCCGCTGCCCATCTTAACCTGGAAGAAATAGCCCAGGTTATCCGGGAAAAATTCAACCGGGAAGTTAAAAGTGATCCCCAGGAGATCCTGGACATGGTGAGGCAGGACGTCCTGGAGGAAATTGCCCACTGCAACGTGGGGATAAGTGGAGCGAATTCATTGGCCGCTGGGGATGGTTCCCTGGTGATGGTGCACAACGAGGGTAACATCAGCCTGGTATCCCTCCTGGACACCCACATAGTAATCGTGGGTATAGATAAACTGGTCGGGACCCTGGAAGAGGCCATATCCGTGGTGAAACTGGAGACTATCTATGCCACCGGGAAAACAGCCCCGGCCTATATGAACGTGGTATCCTCCCCATCGAAGACGGCAGACATCGAACAGATCCTCTTAAATGGGATGTACGGAGCAAGCAGGGTGGTTGTCATCCTACTGGATAATGGACGGAGTGAAGCACTGAAAGATTCAAGGGAGAGCCTAGTATGTATCGGCTGCGGCAGCTGCATCGTAACTTGCCCTGTATACAATGTCCTGGGCTACCAGTTCGGCTACGACCGACACCTGGGTGGAAGGGGGGTTGTCTTCAGCCGTTACGTGCGGGATAAAGAGATCTGCTTTGAATCTGGTCTTTTCACCTGCACACTATGTGGGCAGTGCACCCTGGACTGCCCCATGGAAATCCCCACCAACCAGCTCATCGAGAAACTCAGAAGACAGTCAGTAAAATCAGGCATACTCCACCAAAAACATGAGGAAACAGCTAGGAAGATAAGGAAAGATGGTTCCCCCTTCTCGGGATAACTCTCCATCTACCAGAATATATCATATCAGCCCAAGTTTTTTAACTACCCAGTACGATAGTTAAATAGATATAGATGATCCGGTAAATATGTGATATAAAATTATTTCCCGGCTCTTTAAGAATTACAGTTGGAAAAAATGCCGGATTAAATATAACTGAGTGATCAAATCAATTTGCAGGTGAAAAATTATAAATAAAGATTTGAATTTATAAGAAAAAAATAAAATTTGAATCTACATGGAGGAATCATATTTGCTTCTATTAATCAGTCCAATAAATACAGAGGAAGCACTGGAAGCCATAGAAGGTGGTGCGGATATCATTGATGTGAAAAACCCCAAGGAAGGGTCGCTGGGAGCTAACTTCCCCTGGGTAATTAAGAGTATAAGGGAACTAACACCAAAAAATATGCTGGTCAGCGCCACACTGGGCGATGTACCCTACAAGCCCGGTACGGTGTCTTTAGCAGCCGCAGGGGCAGTGGTATCCGGGGCGGATTACATCAAAGTGGGACTCTACGGTACCAGGAATTATTCCCAGGCACTGGAAGTAATGGAAAACGTGGTAAAGACAGTTAAAGGTTTCAGTGATGATATACTGGTGGTAGCATCTGGATATGCCGATGCACATAGAGTTGGGGCTATAAACCCCATGCAGATACCCCGTGTAGCTGTAAATTCCGGTGCCGACCTGGCCATGGTGGATACTGCGGTTAAAGATGGAAAAACACTCTTCGACTTCATGGACGAAGAATCAATTTCCAAATTCACCGATGAAACTCATGACTACGGCCTTAAATGTGCACTGGCCGGTTCGGTTAAAGAGGACCAGCTGAAATTACTCCATGATTTAGGGTGTGATGTGGTGGGTATTCGCGGAGCAGCCTGCACAGGTGGGGATAGAAATAAAGGTAGCATCCATCGAAGCGCTGTTTCCAGATTAAAAGTCAAGATGTCCAATTTTTAGTCGAAAACTAAAAATTTATTTATTTAAATATCAATATAATTTAGAAATAAATGGAATGTTCCCTTAAAAATTACATTCAATTTATTCTATTTACTAATTGGGGTTATTAAAGATGTTCACTCGAAAACTTAAAGATGCACCACAAGGATTTACTTTTGACGATTTTTTAATGGTACCCTCTGAATCTACGGTGGAACCAAAGAATGTGAAAACCAGAACCCGTATTTCACGTAACCTGGATATCAACATTCCCATCATAAGTTCAGCCATGGACACCGTTACAGAATCAGAGATGGCCATAGCCATGGCACAGGACGGAGGTTTGGGAGTTATACACAGGAATATGACGGTAAGTGAGCAGGTGGAGGAGGTGAAGAAGGTGAAAGCCTCCGGTGATCTCACCATAAGGGATGTTATCACCACCACACCAGACGCATCCATTGCCGAGGCCAACCAGCTCATGGATGAAGAGGGAGTAAACGGCCTTCCAGTAGTCAAAGACAGGAAGGTTATCGGTATCATAAGCAGGAGGGACATATTACCCATCGTCAATTCCGATGCTGATAGCAAGGTGGAGGAAGTGATGACCGAGAGGGTGGTTACCATAGAGGAATCCACCACACCAGAGGAGGCCCTGGACATCGCCTACGAAAATAAGGTGGAACGATTGCCCGTGGTTAAGGACGATGAAATCGTGGGTATCGTAACCATCAGGGATATCCTGGAGCGTAAAAAGTACCCCAGCGCCTCCCGGGATGATGACGGACGGTTCATGGTCGCCGCGGCAACCGGACCATTCGACCTTGAACGAGCCATAGCACTGGATAAGGCCGGTGCAGATATAATAGCCGTGGATGTGGCCCATGCACATAAACCAGACATCGTAAGTTTCGCCCGTAAAATGAACAGGGAGATATCAGCAGACCTCATAGTGGGTAACATAGCTACCCGCGAAGCAGCTGAAGCCCTGATAAGCGCGGAGGTTGATGGTTTAAAGGTAGGTATCGGCCCGGGATCCATATGCACCACCCGTATAATAGCCGGTGTAGGGGTGCCACAGCTTACAGCTGTATCCAGCGTGGCGGATGTGGCCCATGATGTGGGTGTGCCAGTAGTGGCCGATGGCGGGTTAAGGTACAGTGGAGACCTGGCCAAGGCCATAGGAGTTGGTGCAGATACAGTTATGGTGGGAAGCCTGGTAGCAGGTACACACGAAGCACCCGGTGACGTGGTTATAATGAACGGCCGTAAATACAAACAGTACCGTGGCATGGGAAGTCTGGGAGCCATGACCGGAGGTTCCGGCGCAGGCACAGACCGCTACTTCCAGGAAGTGAAGGGGCCTATGAAGCATGCCAAACTGGTACCGGAAGGGGTGGAAGGAGTGGTACCCCATAAAGGAAAGGTCGGCGAGATACTCTTCCAGTTAATTGGAGGACTTAAAGCATCCATGGGATACAGCGGAGCATCCACTATAAAAGAGATGCAGGAGCGCGCCCGGTTTATCAGGATAACTGCAAGTGGAGTAGCTGAGAGCCACCCCCACGACTTATTGATAACCAATGAAAGTCCCAATTATCCCACCACTCGTTTGATGTAAACAATTAAATTTTTTCTCATACTATTAACTCTTTTTTTTAGGAATAAATTATGAAGTCAATGATTGTGCTCTGCGGAGGCCGTGGAAAAAGGATGGGCCAGGATAAGGGGCTCATGATCCTGGAGGATGAGCCTTTAATAGTTCAGGTACTGGAGAATGCATCTGAACTTGCAGATGAGATAATCCTGGTTTTGCGTGGTAAGGAACAGCAAATAGACTATGAATGTATTTTAGAAAAGCAGAGCTTACAGGAAAAGGTCAGGATATGCACCGATGCCGTGGAAGATCAGGGGCCTCTGATGGGTATCTGCGCCGGGCTTAAATGCATAAGCACGGATCATGCCTTGGTGATACCCTGTGACTCTCCATTCATTCCCCAGTCCTTCATTAGGAATATTTTTAATTATTACAATATAATCTACGATGCAGTCGTCCCGGAATGGCCAGATGGAAGGCTGGAACCTTTACATGCCATTTACAACAAGAGGGTTACGGGTCAAATAGGAGACATCTTAAAGGATGGTAAGCGTGATGTCCAATCTTTACTGTTAAAGATAGATGTGAAGTATGTCCCGGTCTATTCCCTGGATGAAACAGCCCGGAGTTTCCTGAATTTAAATTATCCAGAAGATGTGGATAAGTTTTAAGGAAATAGTTAAACTGTAGATAATTTTTAAGGAAATAATTAAAAATAAGGATAGTTTTTAAGAAATAGTTAAAATCAATACTTTACTATATTTATAAGGGTTTTAAATTTACTATATTTATAAGGGTTTTAAATTT
>WOYJ01000057.1 GCA_011620845.1 Methanobacteriaceae archaeon | reverse complement strand
AGGCCTCTCAATAAGTTTTTTTATAAGGTTACGCCCATGTCGAGCTGTTCGGTGAGTTCCTTGTACCTGTTTCTGATGGTGACCTCGGTAACTCCTGCGATATCAGCCACATCTCTCTGGGTTTTTCTCTCACCGAGAAGTACTGATGCAATGTATAAAGCGGCTGCAGCCACACCGGTAGGTCCTCTTCCTGAAGTTAGTCCTTTTTCCATGGCCTTCTCTATTATTTCGATGGCTTTAGATTGGACTTCACCTGAGAGGTTTAATTCACTGGCGAAGCGTGGAACGTAGTCCACTGGTGAGGTGGGTGGTAGTTTTATGTTCAATTCCCTGGTCAGGAACCGGTAGGTTCTTCCAACTTCTTTTTTGCTTACCCTGGAGACTTCTGCTATCTCGTCTAAGGTTCTGGGTACGTTGCATCTTCTGCAGGCAGCGTATAGTGATGCAGCTACCACACCTTCTATGCTTCTACCTCGAATGAGCTTGTTTTCCACGGCGTTCCTGTAGACAACAGAGGCTGCTTCCCTGACACTTCTGGGCAGTCCCAGCCGGGATGAGTCTCTGTCGAGTTCGCTTAATGCAAAGGCCAGGTTTCTTTCGGTTGCACCTGATATCCTGATTTTTCTCTGCCATTTCCTGAGACGGTACCACTGGGCACGGTTTCTGGCGGGGATGTCCCTACCGTAGATGTCTTTGTTTCTCCAGTCGATCATGGTGGAGAGACCTTTATCGTGTATGGTGTAGGTTATAGGTGCACCTACCCTGGTTCTTTTATCTCTCTGCTCATGGTCAAAGGCCCTCCATTCGGGCCCCATGTCCACCAGGTTATCGTCGATTACCAGACCACAGGCTCCGCAGACAATTTCTCCACGCTCGTGGTCGTTTATGAGTTTTTCTGACCCACATTCTGGGCATTTAGTTTCAATCTTTTCGATTTCTGAAACTTCCTGTCTCATATGTTCTTTTTCTGAGACTTCTGGTTTGATCTGTTCCTTACCAGCAACTTCCTGCTTTACTTCTTCCTTCGTTTCCTTCGCCCCCGTTTTTTATTTGTTTTTGGTGACACATATGTAGGCTCTCCAACTCGATATTCAAGATTTTTAGAATTTTTTGCACGAACCTTTATGGATATATAAGGCTCTTTAGTGGGGCCAAATATATCACTAACAGTACCAATTCTTTCCTTATTTTTCAAAAAAACAGCCAGTCCGAAACCAGGGGTTTGGTTGGATCTTACAACGATTCTACCCCGATTGGAGATGTGGGAGATGTTTCCTAACTTCTTCATGTATCAAACCGAAACTTTTATATATAATTAATGTGTTGTGAACTAGTATTTAAATGTTTCGATAAAAATAAATATTATATGTCTTAATTTATATGATTTACGGGTGGGAAGTGGGGCTCTTCATGGATTCTTTGATGCGTTTTCCGTAATATAAAGCCGCAATAGCCCCGATTATGGTAGGTAGTATATAACTCACGAACCGATCGATTAAACTGGCGGACAAAACCACGTCACCGGCCACACCTACCACTGCGAAGAGACCAACGAGGATGGCTTCCCGTATTCCCCAGGAACCAGGGAGAAGTGGTGCGAGCATGATTAAAATACCAATGGTATAAATGATTATCAGGGGTATTAAAGGAGGATAAACACCTACCGTAACAAAACAGACATACATACGGAGTATGTCCATGCCCCACATTAAGAAGGACAGGAAGAACCCGATAACGAACACTTTTCTATTTTTAATTACCTGAATGAATCCTGTAGAGAAACGGTTTATGTAATAAATTATTTTTTCGTTGACTTTGGACAGGGACATATCACTTTTGGTCAACTTCACAAAAAATGGATATACAGATTTTACTATTCTGATTATCACTCTCTGCGCAATTTCTTTCCTGTATACTGCATATAATATGATGGCAAAGAAGAACATGGAAATTAATATCATTACAGATGCGATGATCTTGGTATAGATGGGTATATTCCAGCCGAGAATGAAAATTGCAGCGAAGATGGATATGATTATAAATGGGAAGAATTCAAAAACCCGATCTGCAGTGGCCGAGGCAAAACCTATTTCAAAGGGCGTATCGTTGGTAGCAGTTAAAAGATATGCCCGCAGAGGCTCTCCTCCAGCTGCACCGGGAGTTACGTTGTTTCCAAAATCACTGGCCAGTAACATTGCCAGAAGGCTTCGAAAGCGAATGTGTTCGTTCACCGTGGATAAAATCAGCTTCCACCGGTAAGTCCATATCAGGTATATGGCGGTCTCCAGAAGGATGTTAAAAAGAACCAGATACCAGTTCGCATGCATCAATATGTTGATGGTATTCCCCAGACCAACTATAATGGTAATGGCAAAGACTATAACGAATGCTAGAGCAAAGGAGCCGATTATACTCCATTTATGCTTACGGATAGTTTCATAGATATCTTCCATTATCTCAATTCCTGTGTTTAAAAAACTCTAATTGGGTTTAAATAAATTAAATAGTTGGATTATTATTAAATAACCGGCTTGATTAAATAATTGTTTAAAACTATAACCGGCTATAAATATATAAAATTAGGTAATCTATTGGCGGATTATACTGGATAATGAGTGTCCTTTCTCGATTTTCTCAATTATCTCTTTTTCCCCCTCTTTAATTTCCAGAGCTTTATGGATTGCCTCCCTGAAAAGTTCTCCAGGCACCACAATTACTCCACAATCGTCTCCCAGGACCACATCACCAGGATTAATGGTGATACCCCCATATTCCAGGGGGACATTAACCTCCCCTTTACCCAGGGGTTTTCCCGCGTTAGGAACGATGGATCTGGTAAATACGGGATAATCCAACTTTTTAACAGCAGCTACATCCCTCACAGCACCATAGACCACAGTACCGGCTATACCTTTCTGCTGTGCGGTCTTTGAAGTCAGTTCACCCCAAACCGCACTGTCATCTCCGTCTGTGAGAATAAAGAGTATATCCTCCTTCTCGGCCAGGTCTATTGCATCCAAAGCAGTCCCCCAGTCATAGGCAGAGGTTTGTACCGTTATAATTTTTCCTAGAATTTTGTATTCGTCTTTTAAAGGTTTTATCCCCGGAATCACCGGGCTGTAATCTAGTAAATCTTTAAGGGCGTCAGATAATTGTGGTGTGCTCAATTTGTCCTTCCATAAACTGAAACTCTCCTGGTGTGAAAATCTCTTTAAGAGCCCTTCTGGTGAGATTTCCATTCTACCATCCATAAAAATCAGTCCTGAGGAGTTGTAACTTCTTCAACCATGGTTTTACCGGCAACAACTTCGTCAATACTGTGGATTGAACCACCGTACTGTTCTATGGTCTTGGATATCGCTTCAAAATCCAGATCCGTACCCTGCATGGTGACTTTGATGTTCTCGGTTTCCTTATCTATTTCCATTAAAGTTACATTTACCCCTTCTACACCACCTATTTCGCTTAAATATGTGGCGAAATCAGGTAGGTTAGGTTCATGTGGTTTAAGTATATCTAAAACTATTCTTATCAGGCCTTTGGGCACTTTCATTTCCTCCATTTTTATATTGACTCAATGAATTTAATACAATTTTGAGTTTATTAACTTGATTGTAGTTAGCTAATAGTTCTTTTATAAATATTTAAAAGTTTACCCCCAAAAGAAATTAAGGATTCAGCCAATTAAAAAATTCACCTTCTCATTTAAAGGTTGACAACACAGTAATTTAAAGGGGGGGTTTAATGGTGATATTCTCTCTTAATTTGCAGTGATTGGGATAAACAAACTTTAAAAATTGGAAGATGGTACATTGAAAACATCATCAATTTTATAAGTAAGATGTATTATATAAATTGAATAGATACTAACAAGACATCATAAGGATCTAAATGAGTTATCAAAAATTGTTATCCATCATGGAAGAACTCCAAGACTATGCAGAACAGGGAATGCCCATACTCATCGAGGGTAAAAAAGACGAGGAGTCTTTAAAAGAACTGGGAATTGACGGTAATTTTATTAAAGTTTCTGGTTCCCCCCATAAGCTCTTTGAAATTGCAGAAATCGCAGCTCAATCTTCCAAAATTATTATATTAACTGATTTCGACAGAAAGGGCAACGAACTTGCCCAAAAACTTTCTGAAGATATACAAAGACTTGGTTCTTATCCGAACCTTCAAATAAGAAGGAGAATTATGGGAATCACCCGCAGATATATCAAAGATATAGAGAGTCTTTCCAGACACCTCCACCAGTTGGAACTTGAAGAATACCCTTATGGTGTCACTGGCGATTACTATCCCATGTAATACGGGCAGTACAGCCAAGTAACAGTGATTATCAGTATCTATACAATAAGGGAGGCCCATAAAATGGGAAAAGGCGAAGAAATAAGTACAACTAAATATCTCATTCATGCTCAAATTAACGCTAACGGAATTGTGGAAAAGCCCGATGTGGTGGGCGCTATTTTTGGTCAAACCGAGGGACTTCTAAGCAACGATCTTGACCTAAGAGAACTACAGAAGACCGGAAGAATCGGTAGAATTAAAGTTAACATCAACTCCAAGGCCGGCAGGTCCAAAGGAGAAATCATCATACCATCCAGCCTCGACCGGGTGGAAACCGCAATACTGGCGGCATCACTGGAGACCATAAACCGGGTGGGGCCCTGCGAAGCCTACATCCAGGTCTCCAAGGTAGAAGACGTCCGGGCAGTAAAAAGAAGGAAAGTCGTAGACCGGGCCAAAGAACTCTACAAAGGAATGATGGAGGAAGTAACCCCGGAAAGCCTCAAAATGATAGAAGAGGTTAAGGAGGCCATGAGAATACATGAAATCACGGAATACGGGGATGAAAAGCTTCCCGCAGGTCCCAATGTCATATCATCCGACGCCATCTTAGTGGTGGAAGGAAGAGCCGATGTATTAAATTTACTACGATACGGAGTTAAAAACGCCATAGCAGTAGAGGGGGTCAGTGTCCCTAAACCCGTGGCAGAACTGACCAAAACTAAAACAGTAACCGCATTTCTAGACGGTGACCGTGGAGGAGAACTCATATTAAAGGAACTGCTCCAGGTAGGAGAAGTAGACTACGTTACCAGAGCTCCTAAAGGCAAAGAAGTGGAAGATCTAAGTAAGGATGAAGTTATGATCGCTTTAAGGGATAAAATGCCCGTGGAACAAATAATACATGACATGGGAATCAAAACCAAAAAACCCGCCGCCACACCAGAACCCAAAAACGGAGACAAAATAAAGGTTCTAAAGGGCATCTTAAAAGACCTGGAAGGAACAGGAAATGCCGAAATATTAGACGACACATTAAACATCCTCAAAGAGGTCAAAGTAGAAAACCTCTACGATGAACTTAAAAAGGTCAATAACAACGTATACGCCGTAGTCTTCGATGGAGTAATCAGCCAGAGGTTAATTGATATCTCCAAAGAAAAGGGGCTAAAACATATAGTGGCAGTTAGAATCAGTGAAGTGGTGAAAAAACCCAACAATATAAAGGTAATAACCAGATAAAACA
>WOYJ01000129.1 GCA_011620845.1 Methanobacteriaceae archaeon | reverse complement strand
ACTCAAAAACAGCCCTACAAAAACTCTCAGAAACATAAAAAAATCTAAGACCCTATATATTTATTATATTGGGAGGGATACTCTGGATTATAATTGGAGTATTTAAGAACAAAGGTTATCATAATAAAAATTATTTTATGGCTATTTTTAGTGTAATTGGACTATGGGGATTAATGTTACTTTATATCTTCTTATTTAGAACCAATGAATATTTAAGAGATATGAATATATTTTATATTCTAATTGGGCTTTTTATACTTCTTATTATTTTTTTTGGTAGGTATTATATTCGTAAACATAAAGAGCTTAATTTATAGGAAGCTGAAATTTTTATGGAAATATATAACATCATTATAACTACCTGTCATTCATGGTGTTGCAATAGCAATATACATTATTTCTTCAGTTATCGGTAGTTACCTGACAATATTAGTAGCTAAGCATCAAAAAAACACATTAAACATTAAATAATTTGTCACTGGTCGAATACCATCACCAAAAATAAGTTCTTAATTAATTCTAAAGAACAATATATTCAAATTAGGACGGGTATTACGTATTGAATTTATTTAAAAATGGGAATAGGATCGATGATTTTATGAGTATTAGGGGGATAATAATTGATTCTTTGAGTTATCCCTTTTCTAATTGGATGAGATTTTTGTTTTTGGGAATCGTTGTGTTGATTAGTTTCTCACAATATACTGTTTTATATTTGGTTAAGATAAATTTTCTGTTATTTATTTGTTTAGATATTATTGGATTCTTATTTGTAGGATCATTTGCAAGGGGATACTTATTTAAAATTATAAATAAGTCCTTAAAGGGTATTAATGAGCTTCCTGGATTTAATGATTGGATTAATATATTTATTGATGGCATAAAAGTGCTTATAGTTAATATTATTTATTTATTTCCTTTTATTTTGATTACTATTTCATTATTATTATCTTCTGGAACAGATTTAAGAATTATATTAACCAGTTTACCTGATGTAAATTTAGATCTATTGTTATACGTTGGTTTTACTCATTTTATTCCCGTAATAATTGCATTTTTATATCTGATATTGATTATTCCAGTAATATTGATGTCAATTGCCAATATGGTTTATAATGATGGCAAACTGAGTGAAGCTTTTAAATTTGGGGAAATATTTGTTAATGTCTCAAAATTACCCTGGGACAGGATCACATGGTATGGGCTGGCTTTTTACGGTGCGGTCCCGATTATTATAGGATTCTTTATACTCGATGAAATTCTTGAAAGAATCTGTAGTGTAGGATGGAAAAAGCTCATAATGTGGTATTTTGCAACAGGCATCATTGCTTTAATCTTAATTTTTGGCGGATACTTTGTGGCTAATATCACTTCAAATTTAATCTTGAACGGATTGGAGTTATTTTCGTTTTCAAATGACAATATTTTACGAATTCTAATTCTATCATTAGTTTTACTTCCATATCTCTTTATATTTCTTTCAAGATCAACCGCGTTAATCTATAATTCTGCAATTAAGAGTTATTTGGGCAGCGAAAGCTACACAAGCAAGTACAAATTACAGCAAGAATAGTCTCCTTAATTCAAAGAATCTATAGCATAAAAATCAAAAGATTTGCTTTAAAAGAGTTTTGATACCGTATCAAACCTATCTGACCTTAATGTGATCGTAATAGGCAGTTACTTGGGCAATAACAGTAGCTAAAAAACATCTAAAAATACAGCAATCATTAAATGATTCCGTGAAGATGCAGGGAAAAAAATAAGTCTGTGTTCATATCAAATAGATGATATGATGAGGGTTAAACCATGATTGCTGCCAGTGGGAAAATTGTCTGCAATAAAAAGGACGGTGTGATAGGTGCGGTAATTGAAGATCATGGTAAATACTACGTTTTAACCGTTTACCACGTACTGAAAGTAGGAAAATGTGGTTTAGGCAGTACTGTCCAATTAAATAGTTACACCGGTGAGGTGGTGGAAGTCCACTGGTACCATGACCTGGCAGTTATAGAGGTAGATGCACCAGAAGAAGAGATTGAAATTTCAAACATCACTGAACCCGAGATAGGCCCTGCATATTCCCTTAACGGCACCAAACGTATAGACTGTAATGTGACGACCGTGGGGAAAACTTATCATTACCTTTCATTTCCCATGGGCGATATGCCGCTTCCTGGAGACAGTTTTTTCTCCTATAATCCAGGGGGATAAATTGGTGGGAATTTTAGCTTCTATTTTTTTCAACAACGCCACCGGTATAGCGGCATCCCTTGATGAATTTGCACTAGTTGATGAATAATTCCTGATAAAGTAAGTCCCATTGGAAATAAATTTTTTATTGAAAAAATAAATTCCCACTCATAAAATAAATTAAATAGGGGACAGATAGATAATAAACTGGTATGGGATATGACCACCGATGAATTGAAATGTGAATTTTGCGGTAACGTATTTGACCTTCCTGAGCTTCGAAACTGTACTGGAATTTTTCGTGATAGGCCAGATGCTGGACTTAAATTATCAGAGATGCTTGTTGATTTTGATGGTAGTGATGCGGTGGTCTTTGGGATACCCGCCGGTGGTGTACCGGTTGCAGCCCCTCTTGCACAGCAATTAAACCTAACCCTGGATGTGGTGGTTGTCAGTAAAATAACCCTACCCTGGAATACAGAAGTGGGATACGGTGCAGTGGCATTTGACGGTACCATGAAGATAAATCCGGTTTTGAAAGCCCAGATGGGTCTTACCCAGGAAGGAATTGAAAATGACGTTGCTCAAACCACTCAAAAAGTGCAGAGACGTTTTAAGCAATTCAGGGGAGATAAACCCTTCCCGGATCTGGAAAAACGACCGGCAATTCTGGTGGACGATGGTATAGCCTCAGGTTTCACCATGCTGGTGGCTGTAGAGGCAGTCAAAAGTAAAGGGGCAAAAGAAGTGATTATAGCCGTGCCTACCGCCCACTTACAGGCACTTGAGAAGGTATCTCCAATGGTGGAAAGGATTTACTGTGCCAACATACGTGGAGGCCCGGGTTTTGCAGTTGCCGATGCCTATCAAACCTGGTATGATGTGGAAGAGGAGGAAGTAATAGGTATTTTAAAGGCCTTTAACTTAAAGGATTATTAACCTAATTTTCAGATAGATATATCAATTTTTTTAAATATATATATCAAATAGATAAATTGTGTGGCAAGGAGGAATTTTATATTGATGCTGGGAGAAAAGGAACTTATAAAACTATTTCCAGACTTTAAAAAATTGGTACAGCCATCAGGAATTGATTTAAGATTAGAAAACGTGTTTATACAAAAAAGCGCAGGGTCTTTAATGGATAACCAGAAAAACCTCCCGGAATTGAAAAAATTAGAGCCTCCCATCTATACTTTGAAGCCTAAAACAGCATATTCGGTTACTATAGAGCCCAAGATGAAGATACCAAAGGGTTATGCCCAGCTTTACCTGCCCCGTTCTACACTCAACCGGTCTTTTATCTCGGTACACACGGCGGTGGGCGATCCCGGCTTCTACGGAACCCTGCAATTTCTACTGTATAATTATGGGGAATTCGATTACACCATAAAGCAGGGTGAAAGGATTGCCCAGGCAGTGGTGTTCCCAGTAACTGGTTCTGGAGAATATAATGGTAGTTATCAGGAAGAATAGATAGTGATTTACATGAAGGATGGTAAGGTTACAGAAGGTGGTAAGAAATTCGCCCGGGCAGTGGTAGAGGTACTCGAATTAGAGGGTGTTAAATACATATTCGGACATCCCGGTGAACAAATTCTACCCTTCTATGAAGCTCTAAGAAGATCTAACATAAAACACATCCTCATGCGCCATGAACAGGGTGCAGCCCACGCAGCCGATGCATATGCACGGATTTCCGGAAAATTCGGGGTTTGCATTGCATCTGCAGGTCCAGGGGCTTTAAATCTTACCATGGGAGTTGCCACTGCCTATAAAGATTCGGTACCCCTCCTGGTAATCACTGGGGATGTACCCTCTGCTATGAAGGGTTGTGATGCGTTCCAGGAAGTGGACACCTCCACGGTATTTGAACCCATAACCATCCGCAGCTCTAACATAAAAAACCCCGAAGACGGCATATTGAAATTAAAAGAAGCCATAGAACTGATCAGGCAGAATAAAACCGGACCGGTACACCTGAGTATTCCCCGGGATGTTTGGGATGAAAAAATAGAATACTCCAAGGTTAAAGAAGTTAGTTTGCCCGACCAGATGGATGCAGAAGAGTTAAATGAAAATATAGACCAGGCAATAAAACTTCTAGAGAAAGCTCAAAAACCTCTTATTATTACAGGGGCAGGAATATTCTGGTCTAAATCTGCAGGAAAACTTTCAAATTTTGTAAATAAAAATAAAATTCCAGTATCAACCACTTACCATGCCAGGGGGATATTTCCAGATGATAATCCCCTGTTTCTGGGGATGATAGGGGTGAGAGGTACGGAGGCATCCCAGTTCGCCGGTAAAAACGCCGACGTCATCCTTGCACTCGGTGCCCGACTCTCAGAGAGGACCATGACTGGTGTGGGACCCTGCCGGATAATACAGGTTAATCTTGATAAGAAGAGTCTTAAGGGAGATATAAATATTGAAGAAGATGTTAGTGCATTCCTCGATAGAGTGGTAGACTTAAATGTTAGAGATTCAAGTAACTGGCTGGATGAACTGGCTGAATATGCAAGGTACAATGAGATAGACACCAGTTTTGATGATATACCAATAAAACCACAGAGAGCCATAAAAGAGATACTGGATGCAGCAGAAGATTCAATAGTAGTAAATGATGCGGGATCCCATACAACATGGGTCACATTACTTCAGAGGATAAAAGAACCCGGCACATTCATATTTTCAGGGGGATTCGCCCCTATGGGATATGCTATACCCGCATCGGTGGGTGCGGCACTTGCAAAACCAGGAAAGACGGTTGTGGTTATAGTGGGGGACGGGGGTTTCCAGATGACCCTCCAGGAACTGGCCACCATCAGCGAGCTAAAACTCCCGATAACCGTCTGTCTTTTAAATAACAGCTCCCTGGGAATCATAAAACAGTGGCAGAAGATGCACTACGGTGACACCTATCAAGTGGAGCTTCAAAATCCAGACTTCACTAAACTGGCAGAATCATACGGTATAGGGGCCATACGTTTAAATTCACCCGGAGAAATATACCCTGCAGTAAAAAAGGCAGTGGAAATGGGAAAACCATACTTCATCGAAGTGGTGGTTGATAAGGATGAGGAAGTACCACTACCCTCTTGGCTTATCAAATGATTCCACAATATTTTTTAATAGTAAAATCTAGAATTTATTTTAATATTAAATTTCCAAGAATTAAACACTCCTAATTAACTAAAATTTATATTTATAAATGGTTAAACAGAAATAATATCTTGGAAGGTGAAAACATAATGAAAGTACTGATGATCAATCCCCCCTACAGTTCGTCGAAATATAAGTTCATAGGACTGGTGGCACCGCCTTTAGGTATAGCCTATATAGCTGCCGTGCTGGAGACAGGTGGAGTTGAAGTTAAGATAATCGATGCCCCTGCAGTGGAAATGGATTATGAAACCATTCAAAGGGAAGTTGCGGGTTATTCCCCTGATGTAGTGGCCATCACCTCAGTAACCCCAACACTTGAAAGTGCCCTCCAGGTGGCACGCATGGCAAAAGAAGCATGCCCTTCTACATTCATTGTTTTAGGAGGATATCATCCCACCTTCACCTACCCGGACCTTCTAAAATATGATTTCATAGACCTGATAGTACGTGGTGAAGGGGAGTACACCATGCTGGAAGTGGTGCAGACCCTCCAAAACGGTGGAGATCTAAGCAAGGTAAAGGGAATCGTTACTCGAGAATTCACCACACCTCTCCGTCCAGTGATAGATGATCTGGACAGTTTACCCTACCCGGCCAGACACCTGCTCCCTATGGAAGACTACAAAATCATGAACATGAAGCTGCCCATTGGGACTCTGATTTCTGGAAGGGGATGCCCCTATAAGTGTTCTTTCTGCGCATCCTCTGCTATGCATGGAAATAAGCTAAGGTTAAGGTCATCTACTGGTGTGGTAGATGAGATGGAGCACCTGGTAGATGATCATGATGCAGAGATGCTGGCCTTCATGGACGACACCTTCTGCCTCAACAAGAAGAGAATAGAAGATATCTGTAATGAGATCAAGGAGCGGAAATTCGACAACTACTGGGGCTGCACGGCTAGGGTGGACACCATATCTGAGGAACTGCTCACCAAGATGAAGGACGCTGGTTGTATAACCCTATTTTTAGGGGTTGAATCTGCAGATCAGCAGAACCTGAATGAGTTAAACAAGAACATCACCATCAGCAAGATAAAGAGGACCTTCGAGCTCACCAGGAAGCTGGGTGTTAGAACCATAGCATCTGTGGTCCTAGGCATGCCTGGTGACACCAAGAAAAGCATAGAAAACACCATAAATTTTGTAAAGAAATTAAAGCCAAACTACGCCATATTCTCACTGGCCACCCCCTACCCCGGGACAGATTTCTATATGAAATCCCGGGATGAGCGTTTAATAAAAACCACGGACTGGTCCAAATTCAACCTGCTAACCCCAGTTATTGAAACCGTGGACTGCTCACTGGACGAGCTTAGAAAGCTGCAAAAAAGGGCGTTTAAAGAATTCTACGCCCGGCCAATGTATCTTTTAAGACAAACCTGGATGGACGGGCCGATCCTATTTAAAACAGCCCTGGCTATTTTGAAGGATATTTAATCTGTAGGAAATTAAACTCTATTTCCAAAAAAGATATTAAACTCCAAAAGGATATTAAAACCCTATATTTCCAAAAGAATCTTAAAATTCTATTTTTTCCAGAAATTCCAGGAGATTATGGTTAAATATTTCAGGGTTTTCCAGGTTGCTCATGTGGCCGGCTTTAGGGATGATTTTAAACTCAGAATTTACTATTTCATCGTGCATCATCTGTGATGAGGAGAGGGGGGTGTGAAATCATCATGTTCTCCAACCATTATTAGTGTAGGGACTGTGATTTTATTGAGGACGTGTTTCATATTCGTCCTGGCGGCCTGGGCAAGGAGCACTCCACAGACAGTTTCTGGTGAAGATGATAAGACGGTGTTTCGAATTAACTTCACCGCTTCTGGATGCCTTCTGAAACTGGAACTGGCCAAATATGGTCTCTACAAATTCATCTGCAAAGTTCTCCAGCCCATCTTTTTTAATGAATTCAATGTTGTTCTCTCTCCAGTAATTGGTTTCGTCAGAATCAGCTTCACTCCGGGTGTCAAATAATATCAGTGCCTTGATTCTATGGGGATACATGTCATAGTCACGTAGAGCTATGGTTTCTCCCATGGAAAGTCCTCACAGGACGGCCTGGTCCATCTCCAGGTAATCCATTAAGCTCTTTAGATCATCGGCGAACATCTTATAGGTGTACTGAGCGTCACCGACTTCACTGAGGCCGCGGCCCCGTATATCGTAGGTCACCACACGATAATGCTCTTTAAGAACCGGGATTTGGGGAGTCCACATGGTCTGGTCCAGGACCATGCCATGGATTAGAATAACTGGAAGTTTATCTGAATCTCCTAAATCCAGGAAATTTAAACCTAGTTCATTCATAAAAAAATCCCCCCATATGATTTTTTTGATTAAAATAAAAGAAATTTATTAAAAAATTAGTAAAAATAGGAGCTTAATCAATCAAATAAGCCTCTTCTGCTGCTGCCACACCTTCACCCAGGCAGATGTCCAGGTCAAGCCCTTTGAGGGTCATCTCCAGGGCGGCTATGGTGGTGATTATTTCCCTTTCTGTGATGTTACCCATATGGCCGATACGGAACACATTACCTTTCAGGTGGTCCTGGCCTCCGGCCAGCTCTATCCGGTATTTATCCCGCATGGTACCCCGTAACTCTTTGTCAGTTGCACCTTCCGGCATCTTAATGGCGGTGACTGTGTTTGAGGAAACTTCCGGCTGGGCGAATAGTTCCAAACCCAGGGCTTTAATTGCATTCCTGGTTGC
Organism: Methanobacteriaceae archaeon; assembly: GCA_011620845.1. GTDB lineage: Archaea > Methanobacteriota > Methanobacteria > Methanobacteriales > Methanobacteriaceae > Methanobacterium_A. The sequence goes on along the minus strand of WOYJ01000129.1, from coordinate 20,293 downwards.
CAGGGCAGCTAACTGGTGTCTTTTCACCCGGCTTTCCAGTCCCTCTTCCATCACTGTATATAAGGCTTCGCGCATGGCGTACATCAATGACACGGATGGTGTGTAGGGTGTTTCTGGGGGTGTGCCCGATCCACTCTTACGGTACCTTTTCATATCAAGATAATAGGTGCTGGTTGGGGTTTTATCCACCATTTTCCAGGCGTCCTCGCTTAAAGTAATGGCGGCCATGCCTGGTGGGGCGGCCAGACATTTCTGGGACCCTGTAACACAGATATCGATGTTATAGCCATCTACAAATACATCATCTCCCCCCAGGGAGGAAACGGTGTCCACCACGTAGAGGGCATCAAAATCATTAACGATCTTTCCCACTTCTTCTATGGGATTGGTAACTCCAGTTGAGGTCTCGTTGTGGACTATGGTCACTGCCTTGATGTCATCTTCCTCTTCCAGGATGTACTTGACATCTTCAGGATCCACACCATATCCCCATTCTACCTCAAGTTCTGTGGGTACTGCTCCGTGGACTTCTGCTATCTGCATAAATCTCTGACCGAACTTTCCACCAACGATGTTTAAGACTTTATCACCTTTATCCAGTACACTGGCTAGCGCTGCTTCCATGGCCGCAGTTCCAGAACCAGTCAATATGTAGGATTGATTTTCGGTCTGGAAAACTTCAGACATCATTTCTGTGGTTTCGGTTATTATTTCACCGAACACTGCGCTTCTGTGATTCACTATATTCCCGGACATAGCTTTTAAGACCCGTGGAGCCACTCTGGTAGGCCCGGGTATCATGAGCAACGTCTCATTCATTTATAAACCTCCAAGTTAGATAAACTAAAAAACTTTATTTGTATGGATATTATTATCCTATCTTATGAACCTTGCTATATGGTTGTCTTGGTATGAAGATCTACTGAAAGACTTCGGTTTCAGTAAACAGAAGGATGAAGAATCAGCTAAATTGCTCGAGAAACTTTTAGAATCATATGGGGGATTGAAAGCGGAAGATATTCCTATGCAAAAGGAAGTTATTGTCTTTGGAGCCGGACCGTCCATTAAAACTAACATTAAAGAGATTAAAAATTTAAACTTATCTGAATACACCCTAATATCTGCTGATGGGGCCACCACAGCACTGTTAGAGGAAAATATAGTTCCTGATATCATCGTTACAGATTTGGATGGTGATATGGATGATATCATCTGCGCCAACCATAAAGGTGCATTCCTGGTGGTGCATGCCCATGGAGATAATATGGAGAAACTGAAAGAGTATGTACCTCGCCTAAATCGTATGTTAGGCACCACACAGAGCACACCCCTGAACAACGTTTATAATTTTGGTGGTTTTACAGATGGGGACCGGGCCTTATTTTTGGCAGTGGAATTAGGAGCCGAGTACATCATCTTAGCGGGTATGGATTTTGGCAAGGAGGTTACTCGATATTCCAGACCAGCCATGACTGAACCGGAAGGCCAGGCAGATGAAATTAAAGAGTTGAAGCTTAAATACGCCAAGAAGTTGGTGGAGTGGGTGGCGAAAAATGAGGATGTGACCCTCTTAAACCTCTCACACGGTGAAAAGTTAGAGGGCGTTCTGGCTGTTCGTTTTAGCTGATTAGGCTTGCTGGATTTAAATAAAATTTATCTGCATCGGGAGGTTCAAATTATATATATAATCTCCAACAAAAAGGTTTTTAATGAGTAAATGCTGGGAGATACTCCAATGTCTATAGATGATATTTTAATGCATGACGAAACCATCTTCCGGGATATCAGGGTCTTTAACCCGGATTATGTGCCGGACAAATTTTTACACCGGGAATCCCAGATGGAAGCACTCACTCTATGTCTAAGACCGGCATTAAGGGGTGGGAAATTGATGAACGCTATGGTGGTTGGCTCATGTGCAACAGGAAAAACCACGGCGATAAAAAAACTTTTCGAGAAGGTTGAGGAGTATTCAGATAAAATTATATGCGTATACATCAACTGCCAGCTGCATACCACCCGTTACAACATATTTTCACAGATCTACCAGAAGATGTTCGGACACCTGCCCCCGGAGACAGGCATTCCCGTATCCCGTATCTACGAGAAGATCATGAAACACCTTAAAAACAACGATCAGGCACTGATGGTCGCCTTGGACGATGTCGACCACCTCTTCCACAATAAAAGCGCCAATAAAATATTTTATGATATCTTACGGGCTTATGAAGAATTTGAAGGCGTTAGAACTGGCTTATTTGCCGTTATATCAGATATAGAATTCAGGTATATCCTGGATAAGAATGTTAACTCTATCTTCATCCCCAAGGAGATAGTCTTCAATCTCTACACTTACAATGAAATGAGGGATATATTAAAAGAGAGAGTTAAAGCCGGATTCTATCCAGACGTAATTTCGGAGGAAATCCTGGACAAAGTTGCAGAAGAAACCAGTTCTATTGGAGATTTAAGGGTGGGAATAGATCTTTTAGGGCTCCTGGGTAATATTGCAGAGGCAGACGCATCAAGGACCATAGAAGAAAGGCACCTCCAGACTGCACTTCAAAGTAGCAGTTCCATCAGCCTGAAAAATACCCTGGAAAACTTATCAGAAAATGAAAGAACACTACTGGAACTCATAATAGAATCAGAAGACCAGCAGTTAATTGCCGGAAACCTCTACAAGAATTTAAATGATAAAAAACCCTTAAGCTATGCTTCATTCGACCGTTTACTTAATAAACTGGAATTTTTACGACTCATAGATATTAAATTCACAGGTAAAGGCAGTAAGGGCAATGCACGGGTTATAGTGTTAAGGTTCCATCCCCAAGAAATAAAGAAATGTATGGTTTAGGGATAATATGGCTTGGGGGTAAATAAATGGTCTCTTGGGGATTACCTTAAGTTTAGTTTCACAGGGGAATATTTTAAGTCTTAGATAGTGGCTGGGAAGTTGGAATTGGGAAGTCCGGCCACACCAAGTACACTGAAGACCAGTACCAGGATGATTAACCCGATAAAGACACAGGACTTAGTATCAAAATATCTGTGAAAGTTTAAAAGTTTAAGTTCTTCTGGTTTTTTTCGAAGATCTGGAATGGAATTTCTGTTTTGCAATTTTTTTACCTCCTAATTATAAAAGTCCCATAAAACTATTTAAAAAAAAAGTTAGAGAGCATTTGAGAAGTAATCAGAGACATCACTAGGTTTTTTATCTAATATTTACAGACAATACAAGTGATGGAATAAAAAAAATTTAGAAATGAAACCCATGAATTTAGAAAAAAAATTCGAATTCTTCGATGTAACCGCCGATATAGGCATCCGTGCCTATGGAAAAACCCTGGAAGAGGCCTTTGAGAATGCAGCCCTGGCCATGTTTGAAGTGATTACAGACACGTCACGTATCAACCCATCAACCCGGAAATATATAGAAATTGAATCTGAGGATACATCTGCACTCCTTTATGACTGGTTATCCGAGTTGATATTCCTCCATGACTCAGAAAACCTCATATTTTCCCGGTTTGAAATTCACATATCCCAGAGGGGAGATACCTTTCTACTCAAGGGATCGGTGTGGGGTGAAACCTTCAATCTGGATAAACATGAAAGCCGGGAGGATGTGAAGGCCGTAACCTATCATCTCATGAATATCAGGGAAGAAAACGGTTTCATGTTGCAGGTTATCCTGGATACCTGAAAGGGCAGGTTTAGACAAACTAATAATTTAATTTTCATTCAATAGAAAATAATAAGTCCAAATTTAACAAAATAATGATATAACTGATAATGGCACAAATTTAATGTTTAATATTTAGATGTTCTTTTTATAAATTTGAAATCCTGATTTACTGGAGTGATAATTATGGGAAATGAAGATGAATTAAATAAGGTAAGAGAATGTGTATGGGAAATACCTACCGATTATAAGAGGGGTATGCGTGTCCCTGGAAGAGTCTATCTGGATGATGAATCAATCAAGACTGTAGAGAAAGGAGCACTGGATCAGGTGGCCAACGTGGCATGCCTACCAGGAATACAAAAATTTTCCATAGGACTTCCAGATATACACTTCGGATACGGATTCAGCATCGGAGGAGTGGCTGCATTCAGCACCCGGACAGGCGTAATAAGCCCGGGTGGGGTTGGATTTGACATCAACTGTGGTGTCCGGTTCTTAAAGACCAACCTGACTGAAGATGAGGTGAAGCCAAAGATCAAAGAAATGGTAGATGTTTTCTTTAAGAACGTACCATCTGGACTGGGAAGTAAAGGAAAGATAAGGCTCAAACCAGGTGAAATCGATGAAGTACTGAATTTAGGCGCCCAGTGGGCCGTTGAAAATGGCTATGGTTGGAAGAAAGATCTGGAACACCTGGAAGAAGGAGGCCGAATGGAAGCTGCAAATGCAGATAAAGTATCTGATAAAGCTAAAAAGAGGGGAATACCCCAGTTAGGCTCACTTGGATCAGGAAACCACTTCCTGGAGGTGCAGCGGATAGATGAAATATTCGATGAGGAAACAGCCCGCACCTTCGGACTGGACGAATGTGAAGTAACGGTGATGATCCACACCGGTTCCCGGGGATGCGGCCATCAGATCTGCTCAGACTACCTCCGGGTTATGGATAAATCAGCTAAAAGATACAATATAGACTTACCGGACAGACAGCTTGCCTGCGCACCGGTAGACTCACCAGAGGCCCAGGACTACTTCCAGGCTATGGCCGCCGGCGCCAACTTCGCCTGGACCAACCGGCAGATGATAGTCCACTGGGTGAGGGAATCCTTCGAACAGGTGTTTAAACAGCCTGCTGAGGATATGGACATGAACATAGTATACGACGTAGCCCATAACATAGCTAAGAAGGAAGTCCATAATATAAAGGGAAGAGACACCGAAGTTTTCGTCCACCGTAAAGGCGCTACCCGTGCCTTCGGACCGGGCCGCAAAGAGATACCTAAAGAGTACCGAGCAGCGGGACAGCCAGTTCTTATACCTGGTACCATGGGCACATCCTCCTATATTCTACGAGGAACTGACACGGCTATGGAGGAGACCTTCGGCTCCACAGCACACGGCGCCGGCCGTAAGATGAGCCGTGCAGGGGCTAAAAGAACCTACAGTGGGGAAGAAGTTAAAAAATCACTGGAAAACAGGGGAATTGTTATCAAAGCCACTTCCATGCCCATAGTTGCAGAAGAAGCCCCAGGGGCATATAAAGATGTTGACGAAGTGGTTAAAACAGCCCATGATGCTGGTATATCCTTACTGGTTGCTAGGATGGTGCCTTTAGGCGTGACCAAGGGATAGTTAAAATATTTTAATCTGTTTATAAAATTGTGAGATCAAAAATGAAAACTAGATGGAAATTATGTATAATACTGTTAATTGCCAGTCTATTTGGGAGTATAGCTGTCCTACCCTACACTTTGACCCTACAAGGAAGTTTGCTCCAAAATTTGCCTGTGCCGCTTTATGTTTTGTTGATTGGACAAATCCTACAGAATATAGTTATTTTCGTCTTTGCCATTCTGATTGGTTTATTTCTTGCGGAAAAGGTTGGATTGGGTATTCCCATATTGGAAGGCTGGTTAGAAGGTCGGGAAGTTAAGGATTACTTAAAATCCATACTGGGAATATCAGTTGGACTGGGGATACTGGTGGGTGCTTTGATCGTTGGTCTGGACTATTTATTTGCTATGGCTGGATCTACATTAAATGTGGCTTCCCAGATTAATCCTCCTGTATGGCAGGGTTTTCTGGCATCATTTTATGGCGGAATAAACGAAGAAATATTATTAAGACTGTTCCTGATGACCTTGCTGGTCTGGATATTCTTTAAAATCAAAAAAACATCCAACGACAAACCAACAAAAGTAGGGATATGGTTGGCTATCTTGTTGGCGGCGATACTATTTGGAGTTGGACACTTGCCGACAGCAGCAGCTGTAACAGCCCTTACGCCAGCAGTAATTGCCAGGGTAATTATTTTAAATGCAGTAGGTGGGATTATATTTGGATGGCTTTACTGGAGGAAAGGCCTTGAATCAGCGATGATATCCCATTTCTCTGCAGACATCGTACTGCATGTAATTATCCCTCTAGTATTTTTAGGCACAATAATCTAATAAAAAAAGGAATCATCATTTAATATCAACGGAAATTAACATTAAATTATCAATTACTAAAAGGAGAATCACTTTGACAATTGGAATAATCGGTGGAACCGGGATATACGAGATAGTGGAACTGGGGGAAGATATGGAAAAGAAGGTATTGGAAACCCCTTATGGACCCTCACCAGAGATGGCCCTTTTCAAATTACGTGATAGGGAGGTGGTGTTCATGTCCAGACACGAAGTGGGACATGCCAACCCGCCCCACATGATAAATTACCGGGCGAATATTTGGGCCCTGAAAGAGATGGGTGTAGAAAGGATAATTGCCACCAATGCCGTGGGTTCTCTGGATTTATCCATTAGACCCGGTGATCTGGTGGTGCCCCATGATTTTTTAGACTTCACCAGGATGAGGAAAAACACGTTCTACGATGATCGAGTGGTTCATGTGGATGTTACAGAGCCCTACTGCCCAGAGTTAAGGGATATTTTAATCTCCTCTGGCCAAGTTATAGGGGAAGGTGTTTACATATGTACGGAAGGCCCCCGTTTCGAGACGGCCGCAGAGATACAGATGTACCGCCGTTTAGGGGGGACCGTGGTGGGTATGACTGGTCTGCCGGAAGCTGTACTTGCCAGAGAGTTAGAAATGTGTTACACCAGTATATGTACAGTGTCCAATTACGGAGCCTCCATATCACCAGATAAACTGACCATAGATGAGGTTTTTGAGGAAGTGGAGAAGAAGAGGCCGGTTTTAATTGGACTCATCTCAGATTCGGTTTCAAAAATCCCGGAAAACTGTTCCTGTCCCTGTGGAGATTCACTGGATGGGGCAGAAGTGAAACCTTCACTTGAATCTGAAGATTTATAATTAATAAAGAGATATTAGTCTAAGGAGTTTCAAGATAATTAGTAATTAATTTTTTTGAGGGACTATCCATGTTGAATGAATTACAAAGGGAAATAATACAACTTAAAAAGGATAAAAACGCCATTATCCTGGCCCATAACTATCAAACAGGGGATATACAGGAAGTCGCTGATTTTCTCGGCGATTCACTGGAGCTGTGTATTAAAGCATCGGAGATAACAGACTCTGACCTGGTGGTCTTCTGTGGTGTGGATTTTATGGCGGAAACAGCGGCTATATTGAATCCGGAAAAGAAGATTGTCATGCCTGATAGGGAATCGGAATGCCCCATGGCTCACATGCTCCCGGCAGAGGAAGTAAGGAAGGCTAAAGAAAAGTATCCTGGTGCTGCAGTTGTCCTGTATGTTAATACACTGGCTGAAGCTAAAGCAGAAGCGGATATACTGTGCACATCATCCAATGCAGTGGCTGTGGTGGAAAGCTTATCTGAAGATCGGATCCTCTTTGGTCCGGATATGAATCTAGCAGGCTTCGTTGCCCGTCAGGTGGATAAGGAGATAATCCCCATACCGGAAGAAGGCCATTGCTATGTGCATAAGATGTTCCACACGGGAGACGTAGCATTTGCCAGGGAGAAATATCCTGATGCAGTCCTGCTGGTCCATCCAGAATGTGATTTGGAGGTTCAAGATGAGGCAGATGCAGTGCTAAGTACTGGGGGCATGATGCGATATGTATCCGAATCAGACAGGCAGACTTTTATTATAGGTACCGAGGTGGACCTGGTGACTCGTCTGAGACGGGAAAACCCGTATAAAACCATAGTGCCACTTTTAAGTGAAGCCATCTGTGAAAATATGAAGCTACACACCCTGGAGAAGGTGAAAAACTCCCTCATAAACGAGGAGTATGTGGTGTCTGTAGATGAAAAAATAGCAGATAAAGCCAGGAAAGCTGTGGAGCGAATGCTCCAGGTATCCTAAGATATTCTATTTTAATGGTGATGGATTTGGATAAATGGTATTTAAATCGCTTTACCCTGATGGGGGCTTTATTAATCCTGCTGGCCATACTGATCTATGGCCTGGAATTTTTAAAGGGCCCGGCCACTTATCTGTTCTATCCCCTACTTCTAGGTTCATCGGAAGGAAAGGTCATTTTATTTTTTATTTTTATGGGTAGTTTACTCCTTCTAAATGGGGTGATTACTTCTGGCAAAGTCAAGGGTAAATTTGCCCTCTTGGACATATGGGGAAGTAGAAGATATTTAAAGTATGCCATTGCCATGGTTTTAATCACATATCTGATTGGTATCATTATAGAAATATGGTTGAGGATTAACTTTGGTGTGTCATTATTTACAGTATTCGTATCCTTAAATCCAGACGTAAGTTCCACCAGCATCATGCACAGCCATGTATTTAAATCGGCCTTAGGTTCCATCTTTAACACACTGGGCACGGTGTTACCATCCAATATACATACCGGTGAATCTTTATCTAAGTACGTCTCACCCGTGGCTTATCTCATCGTCTTTACTTTACCTCTGGTCTATCTTACCAGTTTGATCTCCATGGACAACCGGATGGAACATAACAGGATCATCATAGCCTTCGCTGCGTCGTTGGCCATGATCGGAATGATAGATGGTGGATTATTCTCAAACCCAGGGATAATAGGTTTAGGAGGGTTAATAGGGATGTTATTTGTAAGTAAACCCTTCAAACCCAGAGAGCTTATAAAACCGGCCATAATTGTACTAGTAATCATAATTTTAGGACTATCGGTAGAAGTAACCGGATCAAACCAGGATTACCACCAGATAACCCTGGTAAATCAGACCCAACCGGTGGACTGGAACGGATATGATGTTATAAGTGAAGAAAATGGTACAGTTGAACTTAAAAGTACCCAGAATGACAGAGCAAACTTAATAAGCCTGTTTTCTACCTTGAAGGATAGAACGGATGCCTTCTTCATCACCTGGAATTTCTATTCATACACATAATCTATTCATAAACATAAAAAATTCGATCTGCACTTTTAAGCTAATCCATTAACTGCATATACTTTAACAACAAATTCTAAATTAGTCTCTAATCAGTCTCTAAGTACATAAATCCGTTAATTGGTGATTATTAAACATGAAGATCAGCATAATAATTCCCACCTACAATGAAGAGGAATACCTCCCTTACCTACTGGAAAGCATAAAAAGACAGGACTTCACCGACTACGAAGTCATAGTTGCCGATGCACACTCCACGGATAAAACCCGGGAGATAGCAAAGAGCTTCGGGGCAAAAATAGTCGATGGTGGACTTCCTTCTGTGGGTAGAAACAAGGGAGTGGAAGCAGCACAGGGAGAATTTCTCCTGTTTTTAGATGCAGACGTCATCATGACCAGGGGATACCTGGAAAGTGCCCTGCGGGAATTTGTAGAGGAAGGATTGGGGATTTCCATCAGTCAGATATACCCATTAAGTGATAACATGTTTGACATCATATCCCACGACTTCGCCAACTTCTTCATGAAGTACGTTGAAACATTAAAGCCCCACGGAGCAGGATGTTATGGTATATTAACCCGGAAAAAACTCCACGAAGCGGTAGGCGGATTTGATGAAAATCTGGACTTTGGAGAAGACACGGATTACATAGAAAAAATCGGATACCTCACCTCCTTTAAGGTTTTAAGAGACGCCAAACTCTTCGTTTCAACCAGAAGAACCCAGGAAGAAGGAAAGACAGGAATAGCCCTTAAATATGCAAAGAGCACCTGGTACCAGTTCACCGGTAGAAAAATAAGCGCCGACCAATTGAACTACCACTTCGGACACAGTGAAGGGAGAAAAAGGATACTATACGGAGTTTGTGGTGAGGGGATGGGACACGCCATACGCAGCGGTGTGATAATAGACCACCTGCTGGAGAAAAACGATGTGACCATCTTCGCCAGTGACAGGGCCTACCAGTATCTCTCCAGGAAATATGACGATGTATATGAAATAGAAGGATTCAACACAGTATATAAAGAAAATGAGGTACAATATCGACGGACATTTACAAAAAATATTAAGTGGGTTCCTCTGGACCTGCCACATAACATCCGCCTGATGTACAATGTGGCAAAAGCCTTTAAACCAGACCTTATAATATCTGACTTCGAATTTTACTCAAACATCCTGAACAAGATACTGCGAATACCACTGGTAAGCCTGGACAACATGCACGTGATAACCCAATGTTACACGGACGTGCCAGAAGAATTCAAAAGGGACCGCTTCCGGGCAGCCAGTGTAGTGAGATCCTTTATTCAACGTCCCAGCTATTACCTGATAACCAGCTACTTCTTCCCACCAATAAAAAATCCAGATAAGGTTAAGATGTTCCCACCCATCCTACGGGAAAAGGTTATGGAACTCGAACCCACCATAGGGGATCATATCCTGGTTTACCAGACCAGTGACTCTAATATAAAGCTATTAGAACTACTCAAAGAGATAGATGATGAATTTATAATCTACGGCTTCCACAAAGATGAAAAAATAGGGAATTTAACCTTCAAAAGCTTCAACGAAGACGAATTCTTCGATGACCTGGCATCAGCCCAGGCAGTAATAACCAACGGAGGATTCAGTCTAATATCTGAAGCACTGTACCTTAAAAAACCAATCTACAGCATTCCAGTGAAGAGACAATTCGAACAGATCCTGAATGCCATGTACCTGGATAAACTGGAATATGGAGAATTCCACCTGGAACTAGATAAAGAAAGTATAGAGAAATTCCTCTCCAACAAGGAATACTACCGGGAAAAAATCCAATCCGGATTTAAACACGACCGTAACCAGGCCATATTCAACAGTTTAGATGAGATAATAGAGGAATTAACCTGAAAGAAGAGTTAACCCTGAAAGAGGAATTATCCTGAATTTATTCTTTCATGAAAAGGAGATATGGAGATAGTTGAAATGCCTTCCCAGAGAAAAGTGGTCAACCTTCCTTTACACGGGGGACACGCACCGAAATGGCTGTTCCACCGGATGGTTAAGTTAACCAGGGGGATAACCGAGACCTTACTCTACGAATACGGCACTGCTGAATTTCTAAGGCGCATATCCGATCATTACTGGTTCCAGGCTTTATCCTGTGTAATCGGGTTTGACTGGCACTCCTCCGGAACCACCACCACTACCTGTGGGGCTATGAAAATGGCCATTGACCCCCAGGAGCATGGGATAATGGTGGCCGGTGGCAAAGGCCGCGCATCCAGGAAAACACCCTCTGATATTGAAAGGGCAGGGGATATCTTCTCCCTGTCATCAGCTAAAATTGATGAACTGGTCTACGCCAGTAAGATATCGGCAAAGATAGATAACTCCTGCATCCAGGACGGCTACCATCTCTACCACCACTCCTTCCTCCTGGATGAGAAGGGGGACTGGGCGGTGATACAGCAGGGCATGAACGATGAAAACAGGTACGCCCGCAGATACCACTGGCTATCCGAGGACGTGGCAGAATATGTGGAGGAACCCCACCAGGGAATATGCTGCGATAAAATAGAGGCAGAATCACTGAACATGACCGCTTCTGAAAGTGAAGAAAGCCGGAAAATCAGTGTGGACCTTCTATGCGACAACCCAGAGCACTTAAGAAAATATTTCAAGGATAAAACACCCCTTAAAAGTGAAAGCCAGACCCGGCTGGACGAGTACATTACAGAATTCAAGATGCCCAGGCACCACCCCGTCTTGGACATGGACCTATCCGATAGGGAATTTGAGGTTCTAAAAAAGGCTTATGAGTTACAGCCGTCCAACTATGAGGATATGCTCTCCCTGGAGGGTATGGGACCAAAGAAAATAAGGGCTTTAGCTTTGATCTCTGATTTGGTGTACGGCTCCTCGCCGAGCTGGAAGGACCCGGTGAAATACAGCTTTACTCATGGAGGAAAAGATGGTTACCCCTACCCTGTGGACCGGGAGGTCTACGACCACTCCATCAGGACCCTTAAAGAAGCCCTTGAGGGGGCTAAACTGGAGAGGAAGGATAAGTATAATGCTATCAAGAGGTTGGAAGGCTTGATCAATGAATAAAAAATGGAGTTTATTGAAATGAAGAAAATCTATCCATTACTGGGAATAATTGATCCTTTAATCTACATCATCGCAGTTTTCATGGGAGGCGCCTTACGTGGGGATTACAATCCCTTTATAATTCCATAAGCGAACTCCTCATACCAGGGTCACCAAATTTATTGGTGTTGAGTATTCTATTCGCCATATACAATGTATCGTTAATTTTATTTAGTTATGGAATTTTTCAGGACCCTGAACTAGCTAAAGGTAAAACATTAAAGGCCGTGGCGGTGATGATTGCCTTAATTGGTATTCTGGGCCTCCTGTTTATCTTCTTCTCACAGGACCCTCGCGGAGCACCAGCAACTCTAGCCGGTACCATCCACCTGATACTCGCCGGAATCACATCCCTCTTAACTATATTAGCCGTATTCCTGGCTGGATTTTCATTCAGAAAGGAAAGGAAAAACAAACCATTTGTATGGTACTCTATATCTCTCAGTCCTGGTGATCTTGATATCCGGAGGGATGACTGCAGCTTCAATTGCAAATAAATTCACCTTAAGGGGGTTTGTTGGAGCGGATAACCATCTTCACATTTTTGGTGTGGGTTATGGTGTTTTCTTATTTATTATTAGAAAGGAAAATCACCTGATTGTGACTTATGATCCCCATCGTGTTTGAGATTAAAATAATATTAATAATATTAATATATTAAATAATACAAACTTCTACTGTGAAATGTTTCAACCAAAATTCAAATTTATAAACAGGATATTTAAAAATCTCACCTATATTGCAGAGTCCCTGGTATTCACACTCAACGCTCCTCTTATTCCTGAGTGGGAAGTTTCTCTTCGCAGAGATGCTATCTTGAGGAGTGCTCACTCTTCAACAGCAATAGAAGGCAACCTCCTCCTTTGAAGATGTCAGTGCCCTGGCTGATGGTCGAGAGGTTATGGCTAGGCGAAAGGATCATCAAGAGGTTTTAAATTATCTCGAAGCTTTGGACAGGGTCCCAGAGTTTGCTAACCGTGAGCCATTTACTGTGGATGACCTACTGGAAATTCATGGTATTGTGACCAAAGAAACCCTGGATAATCCCCAGGATGAGGGTGTTCTTAGAGACAGACAGGTCAGATGATTAATGGTTTTGGGGAAACCGTATTGTATGCCACCCTTAACTGAAGATGTTCCTGAACTTATTGATGAATTTTTGGGATGATTAAATTCCCCGGATATTGAAGAGATTGATTCTGTTATTATGGCCGGTTTAACCCATTATGAAATGGTCAGGATACACCCATTTATCGATGGAAATGGTAGAACAACACGTATCATAGCCACATTAGTACTTTATAAACGTGGCTTTGATTTGAAGAGATTTTTTGCTTTGGATGATTACTACGACCATGACCAGCCAGTTTATTATGCCGCTCTCCAGACTGTTGACCCGGAAACTATTGATGTAACTGAATGGTTGGAATATTTTACAGATGGTGTTTCTGACAGTATGAAAACGGTTAGAGAGAAAGTTTTAGGTTTGAGTAAAGATGTGAAGATCCTCAAAGAACGTGGTCAGGTTGCACTTAATGATAGGCAGATGAAAATCGTTGAATTCATTATTAAAAAAGGTAAAATCACTAACAGAGACATTAGAAGCATGTTTAATTTATCAAACAGGGCTGCTTTAGATGAGATCTATAAATTAATGGATTTAAATGTTTTAAAACAAGAAGGCAGCGGCCGTAGTGTACATTATATTTTAGTACAGTGAATTGACGTAAAGGGTCCTGATTAGGTTCATGATTAGGTATTTTGAATGGTTAACCTAACGATAATTTATATACTACTCACCCACATATGAGTATTAGAGGTGATTTCATGACATTTAAATGTGGTCAAAAACCAGGCACCGGACGATATGTTTGTATCAATTGTGGTGAAGATTTGAATCTTGATGATGATACCGATCCGTTACCTCCATGCGCTAAATGTGAGAAATGTGAGTTTGAGAAGGGTTAAGAAACAGTTCTCCTTTCAAATTAAAATACTGTTAAATGTTTTAAAAAACATATTAAATTACGGTTTCTATGAAGGATGGAATACTCTATGTCAATGGGGTTGAATCAAACTCCTCATCTCAAACTCTTTCAGGGGAAATTAAGGACTTATTTTTAAAATCCACCGATAATTTAGAGTGGCTATCCCCGGGAGATGTAGTTTTGCTTAAACCTGCCTTGAACTCGCCCCATCCCTACCCATCCACCACACATCCCCTGGCCATGACAGTTATCTCAAAAATACTCAAAGAAAAAGGAGCGAAGGTGGTTATAGGGGATCAATCCGGTATAAAAAGCGTCCTACACCACCCCGGAGGTGTAATCCGGGGGAAAACCAGGGATAACTATATAAAGTCAAGGATGGGCACAGAGAAAGATAACTTCATTAGTTTCGAGGAGGAGGGATGGTACGAAGGTTTCTACCACCATAAATCCACCAAAACCCCGTCATGGCGGAACGGTTTCTACCTAACCCGCTGGATAGAGAAAGCGGATCATATCATCAACCTGCCCCGGTTGAGCACCCATAGCCAGGCAGGGGCTACATTAGGCTTTAAAAATATGGTGGGCTGCCTGCGAGAAGACAGCAGGATGGAATTCCATGCCAACGGCCCCTATAATTTCTTTATCAAAGCCGATGCCCTGGGCAGTTCCCTTAAATCGGTAAACGATCACACCGGCACATTCATAGAAAAAATCGTGGAAATAAACGACGCAATAAGGAACAAACTCAGATCAACCCTTTTTGTGGCCACCAAAGCCCAGACCACATTCGGTCCTGATTCACAAGTACTGGGAATTGGTAGACTGAAATTCGCCAAGGCCCACGTTGTTAACCTTGAACCAGGACTGGTATTTGCCAGTCGTGACCCGGTAGCTGCGGAATCCTTTGCACTGGCCATAATAAGACATCTAAGAAAATCTTTACCGGCATTGCCCAGGATATACGAGAGGTTAATACTCTTTCTGAGTAACAACGCGGTTAAAGTGGATAAACTCCCAATTAAAGAACACCCCTATATAAAACATTCAATGGATATAGGATTGGGTGAAGTAGCTTCCCAGATACAATATAAGAATGTTCCTGTTGCTTTAGAGAAATCTTTAAATGCTCTGTTGAATAGGGTATAACTAAACTTCCTTTTTATACAGGTCAATGGAATGATTTATAGCATCTATCGCTGCACTTTTATCTTCCCATCCTAAAACTTCGGTCTTTTCCCTTCCAATTTTTTATAAGACCTGAAAAATTCTGCTATTTCATTCAACACGGCCTTTGGGAGATCATCGATATCATTCACCTCTTTATATCTAGGATCGTTGACAGGAACACTTAGTATTTTATCATCACTATCGCCGCTATCTATCATTTTCATCACTCCAACAGGCCGAGATTCAATTACACATCCCGGAAATGTTGGCTGTTCCATTAATACGATGATATCCATAGGGTCTCCATCATCCCACAATGTTTGGGGTATTATACCGTATTCTGCAGGATAATGGACCGGGGAGTGAAGAACTCTATCCAGTGCAAATGCTTCCAATTTCTTATCGTATTCTTATTTGTTCCTGGAACCTTTTGGTATTTCAATTACTGCATATATTACCTCTGGGACCGATGGTCCGGTTGGTATTTCTTTCCATAAATTCATATATTTTGGCATTCTGTTATATTTTGATATTCTCTCCTTTTTGATTCCGTATTCTTAACATTGAAATAAAAACAGGAATAGAAATAAGTTGTATTAAGACAGAGAAGACTATCAGATAGGTTATGGAGAAATCATATAACGCACCCATGAGTAAACTTCCAGCAAACCATGAAATACCGTAAATAGTTTGGAAAACACCGTAGGCAGAACCGCGTTTTTCCACAGTAGACATGACTGCAACTGAAGATCTCATTATAGATTCCTGCGCACCCATACTCACTCCCCATAGCACCATCCCTATGAAAGCAAGATAAGATCCACCCAGAAATACCAGAGGAGCAAAAAGTGAGGAGATTAAAGCCACCACGATCATGATGGATAACCCTATTTTATCAAATAATCTTCCAAATACTAAGGCTGCAACACCATCCACGCCCATGGCCACTGCATAAAAAATGGGTATCAAAGCAGTGGAAACAATAGCTACCTTCTCAAAATGGTAGGCTATAAGAGCGAAATCCGCAAAACCTGCTGCTATTAAGGCTGCTGCAATTACGTACAGCCAGTAAGCTTTTTTAAATCCCTTAGTGTCTAATTGGGGGATTTTGACTTCTAATTCGTGAGGATGAGGATAGAGGAATCTAGAAATCATCAATACTGAAATGGCCAATAGGGCAGGTAGTAAAAGAAAGGCAAATCCTATCTGATAACTTCCATGAGAAAAAAGAATAACTGCAACGATCAAAGGACCCAATATCGCCCCAATCTGATCCAGAGCCTCATGTAAACCAAAACCCCATCCGTGACCAACTTGGCTGCAGGCATAGGATAACATTACATCTCTAGAAGGTGCCCGAAGGCCTTTTCCAGTTCGTTCCGCGATGATCAATGCTGCAGCTATTTCCCAACTTCCAGCCAAAGCCAAAAGAGGCACAGCCATCAGATTAATCAAGTAACCGGTCACGGTAATAGCCCAATAACTGCGAGTACGGTCAGTAAGATATCCTGAGAGAAATCGCATTATATAACCTATTAATTCACCAAATCCAGCTACAAATCCCACAGTAACTGCACTTGCCCCTAAAATAGCCAGATAGGGTCCAGTTATACTGCGTGCTCCCTCGTAGGTCATGTCTGCAAAGAGACTTACCACCCCCATGAGGATGATGAATTTAAGGGCGTTGTTGTTCATGAAATCTTTAAACTTGTTCATAATTCCATCTTTTTAAATTAATCAATAAACTTACCTATTTTAACAGGAAAAGTGATTTCAGGAACAGCATCTCATTGTAGAGATCTGTTGAATACTCGATGGCTTTCAGTGCTTTATCTCTGTTTTTCCAGCCCAGAATTTGTGTGGTTTTTCCTTCTAATTTTTTTGTATTCACGGAAAAAGTGTTCTATTTCCTCTAAAAATGGGGGGTGGAACATCCTGAATGTCATTGATGTCGGTAAATCCCGGGTCATTTACTGGTACACCCAATATTTTATCGTCTCTTTCTCCTTCATCGGTCATCTTCATCACTCCGATGGGCCTGCATTCTATGATGCATCCAGGGAAGGTTGCTGGTGCATCATAACCATGATGTCCAGTGGGGTTCCATCATCTCCAATTGTTTGGGGTATCATGCCGTATTCTATGGGGGATTTATATAAATGGAGAATATAAAACCCTTCCACTACAAATACTCCTCTTTCCAATTCGTATTCATACTTGTTCCTGGAACCTTTTGGAATTTCAACAACCGCATAAACCACCTTCGGTGATGGCCTGGTTTTTATATCTTTCCAGAGGTTCAAAAAACTCACTTTCTCCTGAATGTGTCAAAATATAGGGTTATATGGATTTTTTGATTTTAGCCATGATCGGGTGGGACATGTCCTCCTCTATACGGATGAGTTCGTTGAGTTTAGCAATTCTTTCACAGCCTATGACTCCTGTTCTTATGAGTGGACAGGAGAAAGCCACTGCTAGATGGGCTATGGTTTCGTCTGTGGTTTCACCAGAGCGATGTGACACTACAAGGGCGTAATTGTTGTCTTTTGCGAGTTTAACTGTCCTGTAGGTATCGCTTAAAGTTCCGATCTGGTTGGGTTTTATGATAATAGCATTTGCAGCACCCATTTCTATTCCTTTGGCCAGTATATCTGTATTGGTTACAAAGATATCGTCTCCACAGATAATGTATCGGTTTCCTACCTTCCTGGTGAGTTCGGCAAATCATTCAAAGTCATTTTCATGTAATGGGTCTTCCACAAAGAACATGCCGTAAGTATTGATGATTTCCGTGACGAAATCAATCTGTTCGCCGGTGCTTCTGGTGACCTTTTCCTTACCATACACATATACCTTTTTAGATTCATCCCAGAGTCCAGTGGGAGCTAAATCCAGTGATGGTTTAATTTTAATACCTAATCCATCTCCAACATCTTCGCAGGCCTTTGCCTGAATTTCCAGTGCCTCATAATCAGATAGATTTGGAGCCCAACCACCCTCATCACCTTTACCATCAGTGAATAGAGGATCTTTAGATCTTATTAACTCTCCAATTCTTTTGTGTACGGCTGAATTTGCAAATACTGATATCATCCTTATTTTCCATCAATGATTCATCGATATAGTTTAAAGATTCAACGGCGTAATAAGTAGATTGAATATCTGATCCGCCGATGTTGAATCCTCCATCATCATTTTGTTGCTTTAAAATACATTCAGATATATGATTTAAATTGTGATGTCCAGTTAATTTTAGTATAATCGTAGTTAAGTAGGCTATTTCTAGATTGGGGAATTCTTTTCTTTCAGACAAAGGTTGAATATATTTAGCAGCGATTTTTGGTTCTTTACCCAGCAAGACTAAACTGTTTAAAAGGTTGAATTTTCTATATATACCGAATACACGGCTATTTTGTAGTTTTTCAAGCCAGTAAATGGTTTTACCTATGTTATTTGGGGTTTCTACCAATAAATTGAGAATTGAGAGGCCGTAATAGGTGTTTTTACCATCTGGAATTCCTTCGTAAAGTGTGAAGCCCCCTCCATCATATTCCCTTTGATGAACATATTTCAAAGCATTTTTCAACACTTTCATATCTATCATCCGTCTATTTAACTTTTTTTTATATCCCTTAACTTGTCTATTCAACGTTTTCGTTCCTGTCATCTATCTATTTCATTATATCCTCTCTGTGGCGTGGTAGGAACCATTTTTGGTCTATAAAGGTGGATATCACTGCACTGGCAACCACCACTCCTATTAATACTGAGTACTGCACTTGATCTATGTATCCTGCGTTAAGGCCGAATACGCTGGCTATGGTTCCAAAAGTTAATCCTGTGCTCATTAGAAGTGTGTTATACATACTTCCGTTAGGTATATACTTGTTGGCCAGGAAATAAACCCATATGAACTTAGAAATAAATTTAATAGCAAATAATATTACAAATAGGCCTAAAAAAGCCAGTACTAATGAAAAAGAAACGTTTAAACCATCTACTATAAAAAATATAGGTGTTATTACCGCGTATGCCACCGTTCTTAGCCTGGTGGTTGCTTCTTTGACCTTTGCCAATTCTTTGGACATGAGAAGACCCAAGACAAACGCCGGCAGAACTGTTTGTCCATTACCTAGAACGGCGAAATACATGAACACTACCAGAAGCACAAATACATATTTTATCTCCGATTCGATGACCTTATTTTTCAGTTTATCGTGACCGAATATGTGTTTTATGTGTTTTGAATATTTGGCTGCCAGGGCTATGACAGCAATGGAGATCATGATGAAAAGAATGGTGTACAGGTCTGGTTTTATGAAAATTATACTCAGCGCTAAGGCGGTTGATATGTCGGTTACGAAGGTGGCGGCTAAAATTATCTTCACCAGATCAGAGTTTGGTATATCAGTTTCCATCTACGGAGTACACCACTGCCAGAGAAGTTGTGGAAAGTGTGATTCCAGCAATTAAAGCTGCCTCTAAGTTCCATCCCGTAACAAAATATGTAAAGGGAAACATCTATAAACGGAGCCAGGAATGAACAGAATCCCATCAGAAAACTTTCTTTATACTTTTCCCTCATTAGGTTTATGTTTATCTCTGTACCTGCCAGGAAGGTTAACAGTATTCCTCCCAGTGAAGTTACCAGGGTCATCCAATCCGTAACCTGTAAGAAGCCCAGATTCCCAAAAACAGCTCCTAAAACTATTTCTATTATTGCCACTGATAATCCCAGTCGCAGTGAGATTAAACTGGCTATGAAGATGATGATAACCAGTACTAATAAATTAATGGGTTAAATCGATTGCCAATGATAATTCCTCCGAATATTTTCCGCAGGAGTCATTAGCTTATAAAAATAGCAGTTATGGTGAACTCCATCACCTGATTATAGTTAGGTTAACTGTTTATATAAAACTGATGTTTTTAGAAAAATTGATATTTTAGATATTTACAATTTTAGGTAATTTATTATAATCCAAGATAAA
>WOYJ01000189.1 GCA_011620845.1 Methanobacteriaceae archaeon | reverse complement strand
ATTTACTATTTTGAATCAATTCTTTTTACAGCCATTTTACTGGTTAAGACTAATTTAGCAGTGAGTGCATCCTCATCGTCTTTGTTTTTTCGAAGTTCATCGTCTATTTTTTCAAGCATTGATTCAAACTCATTACTTTTACAATTATATGCCTTTTTCAATAGAGATTTAGAATTATTATTGCTGTCATCCATTTTTCTACCACCATTCTTAAAAACAATTATTATTAAAAGACTCTTACAAGTGTTATTATGTTTGAAACGATATTTAAAGATTTAGATTAGTAAGATGCCTGAAAAAACAAGTCTGGGATTTTATAATACTTTTGTGTTGTTTAAGGTATCTAAAAAATAATCAATACAACTATATATTCTACCCGAAAAATTCAATATATCCATAAATATTTCTAAAACAATATTTCAAATGATGAAACAAAAATATAGAAGTAAATAGAAATCTAAAACAAACTCTATCAAAACTAATTTTTTTTACTAAAAAATATCCGATGATCATTATGTCTGAACAATTCAAAAAACTGGGATACACTAAAAAAACTTGCATAACATGTGGTAAGGATTTCTGGACTGCAATCGACAGACAAACCTGTGGAGACGCACCCTGCGATGAATACGGGTTTATCGGTAACCCCGCAACCCGGAAAAAGTATGACCTGCACTCCATCCAAAAGACTTTCCTGGATTTTTTCAGTGAAAACGACCACACCCCTATTGGAAGGTACCCAGTCCTGGCCAAAAGGTGGAGGGATGATGTATTTTTAGTGGGAGCTTCCATCTATGACTTCCAACCATGGGTCACCTCTGGTATGGTGGAGCCCCCAGCCAATCCACTGGTAGTTGCCCAACCATCCATAAGACTCAACGATGTGGACAACGTCGGCCGTACTGGCAGGCACATGACCTGCTTCACCATGGGAGGACACCACGCCTTCAACTCAGATAAAAATCACATCTACTGGGAAGATGAAACCATCAAATACTGCCACGACTTCATCAAGCACATCGGCATCAACCCAGAGGAGATCACATTCATCGAATCATGGTGGGAAGGTGGAGGAAACGCCGGCCCCTGTTACGAGATTTGTGTCAGGGGAGTGGAACTTGCCACACTGGTATTTATAAAATACCGCACCACACCCCAGGGACTGAAGGACATACCACTTAAAATCGTGGACACCGGCTACGGCCTGGAAAGGTTCGCCTGGATAAGCCAGGGCACAGCCACCGCTTATGAATCAGCTTTCGGCCCTGTGGTAGATCAGCTAAAGGCAATGGGCAATGTACAGGTGGATGATGAGATCCTGGCAGAAAACGCCCGGGTGGCCGGGATGATGGACATCAAAGACATAGCCGACCTGAAGGCACTACGAAACAGGGTGGCCGAGAAATTAGAGATACCAGTAGAGGAACTGGTAAAGGTAACAAAACCGGTAGAATCCGTCTATATAATAGCTGATCACACCCGCTGCCTAGCCTTTATGCTGACAGATGGAGTGGTACCCTCCAACGTTAAAGACGGATACCTTGCCCGTTTAATTTTAAGGAGAACCATTCGCTTCATGAAGGAGCTCCAGCTGGAGGAGTCCCTGGAGGATATGATGAAATTACAGCTGGACTACCTGAAAAAGAGCTACCCGGAGATAAAACAGCACCAGGAACATATAAACGATATAATCAACCTGGAAGAAAAACGGTACTACAAAACAGTTAGTAAAGGTAAAAAACTGGTTAAAAAGACCATAAATTATCTCAAAAAGGATGGAGAAGATAAAATACCCCTGGAATCCCTTATAATGCTCTACGACTCCCACGGCATACCCCCAGAATCTGTAGATGAAATAGCTAAAGAGGAAAACTTCGATGCAAATATCCCCGATAACTTCTATACCCTGGTGGCTTCAGAACACTCCGAGGAGATCCCGGAAGAAAAAGCAGCGATTGAGCTGCACTATCCCACCACAGAACTGTTATTTTATGATGACCCTTCAAATTATGAGTTTGAAGCCCACGTAATTGGAACCTACAATGACAACGTCATATTAGATCGTACGCTATTCTATCCAGAAGGAGGGGGCCAACCATCCGATATAGGATACCTGGATATACGTGGAGAAAAAGTGGAGGTCCTCCACGCCGAAAAAGTGGATGACATAGTCCTCCACAGGGTTGGTGAAGAGGATATACAGAAAGTACACCCCTACCAGGGCCAGATCATCAAAGGCCACGTGGACCCATCCCATAGGAAGATTTTAACCCAGAACCACACCGCTACACACCTTATAGTTGCCGCCGCCAGGAAAGTACTGGGCGACCATATCTGGCAGGCCGGAGCCCAGAAGGGTGTGGATAAATCCAGGATCGACATCTCACACTACAAGAGGATCACACCCCCAGAACTTGAGGAAATCGAACTAGTGGCCAACAAGCTGGTGATGAACAACATCAACGTGAACACCTTCTGGCTGGATAGAACCATGGCCGAGAAAAAATACGGGTTCATACTATACCAGGGTGGAGTGGTGCCCGGTATGGATATCAGGACCGTTGAAATAGAGGGAACAGACGTCCAGGCCTGCGGAGGAACCCACTGTAACCAGACCGGTGATATCGGATTGATCAAGATCACCAGGACCGAGAGGATCCAGGACGGAGTGGAGAGGATAGAATTTTCAGCCGGCGAATCGGCCATAAAAGCCGTGCAAAACAACGATAACCTCCTGAAGGAAAGCTCCGGAGTGTTCAAGGTGGATGCTGAGCAGCTCCCCCAGACCTGTGAACGGTTCTTCACCGAATGGAAGGCCTTTAAAAATGAAATAGACCGGTTGAAAAATGAAATTGCATCACTAAAGATTGAGGGCATCACCAGCCAGACAGAAACGGTTGGAGAACTAATTGTACTCAACAAACAGATCGAAGCAGATATGGGTGAACTGGTGAAGATCGCCTCAAACCTCACTGAAACTGGTAAAGTCGATGTGGTGGTTATCGTAAACGGTGAAGGTAAAATCGCCGGCGGAGCATCATCAAAAGCCCTGGAGAAGGGTGTTCAAATCAATGAAGTCATCAAAGAGGCTGCAAATATAATGGGCGGTGGTGGGGGAGGTAAACCAAACTTGGCCCAGGGAGCAGGACGTGACACAACGAAAATAGCCGAAGCACTGGATGCAGTTTCGAAGTACCTGGAAAAATAGGATAATATCGTAATTTACAGTATATTCACGGTGATTAATATGACTCAACAAGAATCCATAAAGGAAGAAATAACCTATTGGAAGGAAGTGGGTGATAATTCATTTAAGGAAGGCAACTACCTGGCTGCCCTGGAAGCATATGAGACGATAACCCACAGCGACCCGCAGAATGTGGAGGCCTGGAAGGGTATGGCCACCGCCTTTTCCCTCCTGGACAAGCCCTATGATGCACTGCAGAGCCTGGACAGGGCAATTGAAATCGACCCCACCGACAGTGAATCCCTGGAAATTAAAGATTTACTCCTTAAAAAGTTAATGGAAGAAAACCAGGAATTATTAAACCGGGTTAAGGAAAAAAAATCTGATAAATCCAACCAAAAATTGATCTAATACTAAAATTTGATTTTTAGTCTAAATCCAATCAAGATTGATTTTAACTAAATCCATCAAATTAATTTAATTAAATCCCATCAGGATCAAAGAGTAATGAACATGAAAAGCAGAACCCTACAGGATATAAAACGGAGGATAGTTGGTGGTGAAGCAACGGTACTCACCGCAGAGGAAGTTAGCGATCTGGTTAGGAACGGTGAGGAACCTGAATTCGATGAAGTCGACGTTGTAACCACTGGAACGTGTGGAATAATGTCCGGTACAGCCGCTATTTTCCATATCAAAGTAGGTGAACCTGGTTCATTTAAAAAAGCAAATAGAATTTTGTTAAATGGAGTACCTGGATTTCCAGGCCCCTGTCCCAATGAATGGCTGGGATCCGTGGATTTGATAGTTTACGGGACCAGTCACAGCATCTATCATGATGATTACGGGGGAGGATTCCTGTTTCAGGATATAATTAAGGGGAATGAAGTTGAAGTGGAAGTGGAATCCATAAGCGGGGATAAACTAAAAACAACCGTAACCATGGATGATATGGGCACCGCACAGATGATTGGTACCCGATTGGCATTTAAAAACTACACAGCCTTCATTAATCCTTCCCTAGAATCAGTGGCCTCCATCTTCAACGCGGTGAATATGGAAGGGCCCTTTAAGGGATTGTCCTTCTCGGGATGTGGTGAACTGAACCCCTTGCAGAATGATCCCCATATGAGGATCATAAAGCGAGGAGCTAAGGTGCTTCTTTCTGGTTCTGAGGGGATGGTACTGGGTCAGGGCACCAGGAGCTCGGATGAAAAGCCTAACCTGATGATATCAGCGGATATGCACCAGATGGACCCCTTATATGTGGGTGGTTTTAAAACTGCCGCCGGTCCCGAGGTCTTCAACAGTGTTGCCGCTGCCATACCCATCCTGGATGAGGATATTCTTAGAGATACTTTCATCACCAACAAGGACATCAAATTACCAGTTGCTGATATACGTGGTAGGCATCAGGTTATGGGATTTACTGATTATGCCTCTGTCTGGGAGAATATTACAGAAAGGCCTGTTTATTATCCGGAAGGATGCCAGAACTGCGAATTATGTTTGGTCCATGAAAGATGCCCTACAGGCGCATATAAAGGTAACTTAAATGAGGAAATCTGTTTTGGATGTGGGATGTGCGATTATTCCTGTCCCCACGGTGCCTTCCAGATGAAGAGGGGTAAAATCAAGTTCAGTGTGGATGAAAGGCTGGTGGAAGTACCCATGGTCTGCCGTCAATCTGATATAATCAGAGCCAGGAAACTGGCAGAGGACCTTAAAAAAAGAGTTACAGATGGTAGTTTCGATCTGGGTGGATGCTGATAATTGGTTAGGTAAAAAATGATAATTTTTATCCTACAGAAGGTAATGAACCGCTGGTAAACATCATAAAACCAATGATAAAACCCAGGAGCAGTGCTATAATTAGTATCAATAGAATTGGGGTCATTCCCATGTCGGAACTTTCTGTTTCTTCCTCATCAGGATAGTACTGGCTGAGATCGTAGCCTCTGTACTTCTTTTTCCTTGATTTTTGGTGGGCTGGTCTTTTTTGATACTGATCTTCCACGTGTTGATCTTCAATGTACTGGTCGTAGAAATCCTCTTCCCTATCATGATATTCTCCCCTCTTATATCTTCCTTGCAAGGGTTTATATTCAGAATTCCTACTTTTCTGCTGAGGTTTATATTTTGGTCTGGTGAGTTTCGCACCACAATGTGGACAGAAAGTGTCTCTACGCCTTATATAACCCCCACATTTTTGGCATTCCATTTTTAATCAATAATTTGTTTTATTTTAAACCTTATAACTTTTATTATGTATCCTACCTATTTAATAAAACTTCTACAGATTTTAATAAAAAATTAGTAAGAAAGTGGCTTTTAACGGGAGACATAGTAATTGTACTGTATTATGCATTTTAAAATCAATGATTAGTTTATTTAGCAGAATAATTATATAAGAAGCTAGT